>NZ_BQYI01000001.1:542500-622500 GCF_027923405.1 Paenibacillus sp. YYML68
GGAATGGCCTGAATGGGCCGCAGGATATTCCGGGCAGGGGCTACGGCACGTACCGCCTGACGATTAAAATCGCCCCGGACGTCGATACACTAACGCTGAAGATGCCCTACGTGCGCACTGCCTATAAGCTATGGGTGAACGGCGAGCTCGCCGCTGCCGTCGGAGAGGTCGGTGCCTTCGGCAATAGCAAGCCGCACTATTCATCCAAGGTCATCGTCGTGAAGCCGCAGTTCGGCACGCTAGACCTCATCATACAGGCGTCCAACTCCCATCATCGCAGTGGAGGTATGTGGGATACACCGGTACTGGGCTCGCCAGAGCGGATGCAGTCGGAGCTGCAGCTTAATCTGTCCATCGAGACGATCGTCGTCGGGGGACTGCTCATTCTGGGCATTCATCACCTTTCCTTGTATGCGTTCAGGCGTAAGGAGAAGGAGTCCGTATACTTTGGGATATTCTGCGTGCTGATGGGTATTCGATCGCTGTTTCTCGGGGAGAGTGTGATCTATTATTGGTTCCCGGGCATCTCCTGGTATGTCTCCAATGTACTCGAGTACATCTGTTATTTCATCGCGGTGCCCTCGTGTCTCATGTTCCTGTACTTGGTATATCCGCACGAGATGAAGAGATGGCCCGTCCTCGTGATGAGCTGGCTGTCTGTGTTGAGTACGCTGGCTGTGCTGCTGCTGTCCCCGCCATGGTTCACCTACGGCATGCTGCTCTATGAGTGGGCCGTGAAGGTAGCTGCCGTCTACGTGGTGGCCATGATGATGGTGGCGCACTGGCGCAGAAGAGAAGGGACGATCTTCGTGCTGTTCGGGGTCGGTGCATACTTGACGACGTTGGCAGCGGAGATGCTATATGAGAACGATCGCCTATACGCAGGGGGCATTACGTTCATCGGCTTCCTCATCGGCGTGCTGAGCGTCTCCTTCATCGTCGGCTCCCGATTCTCCAAGGCGATTACGACGGTCGAGTCACTGTCCAGACAGATGAAGGAGCTGAATGCCGGTCTCGAGCAAAAAATTCGTGAGCGGACGGCGGAGCTCGAGCGCATCAACCTGAGTCTGGAGCTGGTGAATGAGGACCTGGCCCGCATGGAGACGTCCAGACGTCACTTGCTCAGCAACATCTCGCACGATCTCGGCACGCCGATGACGTTGATTCAGGGCTATGTCGAGGCGCTGATGGACGGCGTCGTGGACCGCGAGCAGGAGCAGCAATACTTGAAGCTGATCCATAACCGGATTACCGGATTGAACCGACTGATCAAGGATCTATTCCAGCTGTCCAAGCTCGAAGCGCGACAGATGGAGTTCGATATTCAGATAGTCGATACGGAGGAGCTGTTCCAGTTCTTCGTTGAGCGGTATGAGCTCGAGCTCGCAGGCGCCGGCATTCGCTTTGAGACGTCATCTTACCGACTGACACCAACTGAGGGGCGAACGACCCAGGTCCGGGTCGACATGAACCGGATCGATCAGGTGCTGACGAACATCATCTACAACGCGGTGAAGTATACACCGAAGGGCGGCTTGATCCAGTTGCAGTTCACCGTGGACGAGCATGCGCTCGTCGTGCAGGTGCAGGACAGCGGTGCCGGTATTGCGCCGGAGGATTTACCCTACATCTTCGACCGATTCTACAAAAAAGACAAGTCCCGTAACACGTCAGGCGGCGGCAGCGGCCTCGGTCTTGCGATCGCGAAGGAGATCATCGATTACCACGGCGGCCGCATCTGGGCGCAGAGCCGTCTGGGCCAAGGTGCGCGGCTTGCCTTCATGCTGCCGCTGGTGAAGTAAGCGTAGGCAAGGCTGCTAGAGTCGTCTTACCGCAGCGAGCTGCGGTAGTCGGTCGGTGACGCCTGATAGTGACGCTTGAATTGCTTGGAGAAGTGGAGCGGGTCCTGGAAGCCGACCGAGGAGGCAATCTGCTCCACGGTCAGCTCTGGTCGCTCCCGGAGCAGACGCCGAGCCTTATCGAGGCGGAGCCGCAGCAGGAACGTGACCGGACTGACGCCGGTATGCGCCTTGAACAGAGCGGACAAGTAAGCCCGATTGTAGCCGAGCGTATCGGCCATCAGCTCGATCGTGATCGGCTCGGCATATTGAGCGGTCAAGTAATGGAGTGCCTGCTGCACCGTCCGGTCTGACCCTGCCGTCGCCTTAGGGTCGCTCGTCTTCTCCGGCTTCAGCGTGTCGGCGAATTCGGCGAGGATGAGCTGAAGGCAGCCTTGAGCCTTCAGTCCGGCGCCTGCTGAGCGGTCCTGGAACGCCTGCTGCACGTCTTGGAATAGCATCGGCAGCCGCCGAGTGCGACCGGAGCGGACGATAGGCTGCTCGGAGTGGAGGCCGATGTCGCGCAGCGCACGCGCGGCCGCTTCCCCCTGGAAGGCGATCCAGCGATAATGCCAAGGTCTATGCAGGTCGGCCATATAGTTAATGAGGGTGCCGGGCTCGATGAGGAACGTGTCGCCGGCGCGGAGCTCGTAGGTGCGCCCGGCGCACGTGTAGGTGCCGAGTCCAGAGAGCACATGATGCAGCAAGTAATAGTCGACGATCTTCGGTCCGGGCTTGTGCCCGGGCTTTGTTTGGCTATTGCCGGCGAACAGCACGACGAGGTCGCGGTCGGCCTGCGGCTGCGGGTTCGAGACGACGTAGTAGCTCTCCTTTGTATCCCCTGATGGCACACTCATGGCGGCACCTTCCTTCCGGGAGCTTGCGCTGTGATGAGGCAAGTATAGCATGCGGATCTAGCATTTTTCCATATCGAACTAACATCGTTCCATAGCATGTGCGGCAGTGGGGGACTATACTTAAAGCAACAACAATAGTGAACAGAACAATGTCCGCCACAGCCTGGCTACGACCTAATCCTAACATTACGAGGTGAAGCTCACATGTCTACGATTCAAGCCTTGCACGAGCGCTTTACACAGCTATACGGAGCTGATTCGAACGAGCCGGTTCGCGTCTTCCATGCTCCCGGCCGCGTGAACCTGATCGGAGAGCATACCGATTATAACGGCGGCTACGTATTCCCGGCTGCGCTCACGTTCGGCACGACGCTGCTCATCCGCAGACGCTCGGACGACCAGCTCGGACTTGCTTCAACGAACTTTGAAGCGCACAAGCATATTTCCATTCAAGGATTGGCTTACTCGGACGAGGACGATTGGATGAACTACCCGAAGGGCGTTGCGGTCGAGCTTCAGAAGCAGGGCGTGTCGCTCAGCGGCTACGATCTGCTCTTCAGCGGCGCCATTCCGAACGGCGCAGGCTTGTCCTCCTCGGCATCTATCGAGGTGGTGACCGCCTTCGCACTGCTTACGATGGAAGGTCAGAGCATCGACTGCGTTCAGATCGCCTTGCTCGCACAGCGGGCGGAGAATGAGTTCATCGGCGTGAAGTGCGGCATTATGGACCAGTTCGCGGTGGCGATGGGCAAGAAGGATCACGCGGTGCTGCTGATGTGCGATACGCTGGAATATAAGCACGTCCCATTCAACAGCGGAGCTTATCGTCTTGTCATCGGCAACACGAACAAGAAGCGCGGTCTCGTCGATTCAGCGTACAATGAGCGTCGCTCGCAATGTGAGCAGGCCGTTCGCGAGCTGCAGGTGCACTATCCAGAGCTGACGCTGCTCGGACAGCTAAGTCTGGCGCAATATAATGACGCCGAGCAGCTGATCGCAGACGAGACGGTGAAGAAGCGTGCCCGTCATGTTGTGGAGGAGATCGACCGCGTGCTGCAGTCGATGAAGGTGCTCGAGCAGGGAGACCTTGCGGCGTTCGGTCAGCTGATGAACGCGTCTCACGTCTCACTGCGCGACCTGTACGAGGTGACTGGCTTCGAGCTGGACACGATGGTCGAGGCAGCCTGGGAGGTGCCGGGCGTGCTGGGCGCGCGGATGACTGGTGCAGGCTTCGGCGGCTGCACGGTGTCGCTCGTACACGAGGACAGCATTGAGCGGTTCCAGGAGGAGGTCGGTCGCAAGTATCGCGAGAAGACCGGCCTTGAGGCGAGCTTCTACGTATGTGAGATCGGAGACGGCGTGAAGGAGCTGTAAGTGAAGCTGCTGTATGGCTGCTGTAGGATCGGAGATCGGATATATTTTTGAATAATGAATATAAGGAGGAGAACGGACGATGGCGGTATTGGTAACAGGAGGAGCGGGCTACATCGGCTCACATACGGTAGCAGAGCTGCTGGCGAAGGGCGAGGAGGTTGTGATCGTTGACAACCTGCAGCAGGGACATCGCGAGGCAGTGCTCGGCGGTAAGCTGTACGTGGGCGATATTCGCGACGATGCGTTCATGGATACGGTGTTCCAGGAGAATGAGATCGATGCGGTCATCCACTTCGCGGCGAATTCATTAGTCGGGGAGAGCATGACCAATCCGGGTAAATATTACGACAACAACGTGTACGGCACGCTGCGACTGCTCGAGACGATGAACCGGCACGGGGTGAAGCGGATCGTCTTCTCATCGACGGCTGCGACTTACGGCGAGCCGGAATCGATTCCGATTGTGGAGACGGACCGTACACTACCGACGAACGCATACGGCGAGACGAAGCTGGCGATGGAGAGCATGATGAAGTGGTTCGACCGCGCGTACGGCATGAAGTACGTCTCGCTGCGTTACTTCAACGCGGCGGGCGCACACGCGAGCGGTCAGATCGGAGAGGATCATGATCCAGAGACGCATCTGATCCCGATCATTCTGCAGGTCGCGCTCGGCAAGCGCCCGCACATCTCTGTGTTCGGCGACGATTATAGTACGCCGGACGGTACGTGCATTCGCGATTACATTCATGTATCCGACCTTGCGGACGCGCACATCTTGGCGGTAGAGAAGCTGCGCAGTGGCAGCGAGAGCGGCATCTACAATCTTGGCAATGGCCAAGGCTTCTCGGTGAAGGAAGTAATCGAGCTGGCGCGGCAGGTAACCGGCCATTCGATACCGGCTGTCATGGAAGCGCGCCGTGCAGGCGACCCGGCCATTCTTGTCGCATCGAGCGAGCGGACGAAGGCGGAGCTTGGCTGGCAGCCCCAGCGGAATTCGCTGAAGAGCATCATCGCTTCTGCGTGGAGCTGGCATCAGAGTCGTCCGAACGGCTACGACGAATAAATACTTGCATGAGCAATCGAAGATGGCCCTCAATTTGGCTTCGCCAAATTCGAGGCTTGCCATAATGAGTTCCGAACTAATGGAACTCATTATTCCAGGGGGGAAGAGCGAAATGAACGAGACCGTAAGTGCGGGAATACACAGTGAGCAGGCTGCGCATGCGATCGAGCAGCTGCTGCAATTCGGCATACAACAGAAGCTGCTCGAGCCGCTGGATGCGGTTGCGGCGCGCAACGGACTGCTGGAGCTGCTGCAGCTGGAGGAGCCTTATACGGGTGGGGTTGCACCGCTTGCGACCGAGCGTGTCTCCGACCTGCTGACACCGCTGCTGGATTATGCAGTACAGGCAGGCGTGCTCGAGGACAACAATACGACACTTCGGGATTTGCTCGACGCCCGCATGATGGGCCTCTTGATGCCGCGTCCGTCGGAGCTCGTTCATCGCTTCTGGGCAACCTCTAGACGCGAGGGGATCGAGCGGGCGACGGACGATTTTTACAAGCTCAGCATAGATTCCAACTATATTCGGATGGACCGGATTGCAAGGAACATGTATTGGCTGGCTCCGACGGCATTCGGCTCGCTGGAGATTACGGTGAACTTGTCGAAGCCGGAGAAGGACCCGAAGGAAATTGCGATGCTGAAGCACGCGAAGCAAAGCCATTATCCGAAATGTCTGCTCTGCGTGGACAATGTCGGCTACGCTGGCAGACTGAATCATCCAGCGAGACAAAACTTGCGGGTCATTCCGCTCGAGCTCGGCGGCGAAGCCTGGTACTTCCAATACTCGCCATACGTGTATTATAACGAGCACAGCATCATCTTCGACGGGGAGCACCGTCCGATGAAGCTGTCGCGCCAAACGTTCGAGCGGCTGATCGACTTCGTCGAGCAATTCCCGCATTATTTCATCGGCTCGAATGCTGACCTGCCGATCGTCGGCGGCTCGATACTGAGCCACGATCATTTCCAGGCTGGTCGTCACCGGTTCCCGATGGAGCTGTCGGAGATTGAGGCGAGGTTCGTATCGGCACAATATCCGAGCGTTAAGCTTGGCATTGTCAAGTGGCCGATGTCGGTGCTCCGGCTCTCCAGCCATAACCGCGGTCAGCTGCTGGAGGCGGCTGCCGCTATATTGGATGGCTGGCGTACCTACAGCGACCCGGACAGCGGCATTGAGGCGTTCACCGGAGAAGGCGAGCAGGCGGTGCCGCACAATACGGTGACGCCGATTGCAAGGAATAACTCAGCGGGTGAGTATGAGCTCGATCTTGTATTGCGTAACAATCGCACGAGCGATGAGCACCCGGACGGTATCTTCCATCCGCATCAGGACCTGCATCACATTAAGAAGGAAAATATCGGCCTCATCGAGGTGATGGGACTCGCGGTGCTTCCCGGCCGTCTGAAGGAGGAGCTGGAGCTGGCCGCTCAGCTGCTTACCGGTAAGTCGCCGCTCGACAGCTCGATAACCGATGATGCCAGCCATCCGCTGCACAAGCATGCCCCTTGGCTGTCAGAGCTCGTAGCTGAGCATGGGACGGGTCTTGCCGAGGCACAGGCGAAGACGGTACTGCAGGAGGCGGTCGGCCGCAAGTTCGAGCGCGTACTGCGCGATGCTGGCGTCTACAAGTGCGATGAACAGGGCCGTGACGCATTTGTTCGGTTCGTCAATGCGTTCGGCTTTCATTAAGGTGCTGCAGCGGTAGCGGCTCTCTGCATCCATCAAGGCTGAGCATGGATAAACGAAACGACCCTCTAAGCTGTAGGCGATGGCCTGAGACTCAGAGGGTCGTTTCTATCAACCTATATAGGTAGTGGGTCGGCGGAAGATTACGCTTCGTATGCTGCGACTCAGCTCTCGCCCGTATCGGTATCCGAGGCAAGCAAGGTACGGTTACGGCCGTATTGCTTCGCCCGGTACATTGCTTGATCTGCCTGCTGGAACAAGTCCGACGACGATTGCGCATGGCGTGGGAATTCGGCGATCCCCATCGAGATCGTGATCGGCTGCCCGGTCGGACTGACCGCAGCCTGTACCTTGCGTCGCAGCCGCTCGGCTATCTTGTAGGCTTGCTCGGCAGTTGCTTGCGGCAGCAGAAGGACGAACTCCTCGCCTCCATATCGGCCGCACAGCTGACTTGGCTGAAGCAAGTCGGTCAGCAAGCGGGCGAGGTGCTTCAATACCTCATCGCCCATCTGGTGTCCGTACGTGTCGTTAACCGATTTGAACCGGTCGATATCAAGCACGATGAGACAGAATGGACGCTTCTCACTCGTCCAGAGGTCCAGCTGCTCATTAATCGTTCTTCGATTCATGAGGCTCGTTAATTCATCGGTAGAGGCCGCCTCGAGCAGCTCATCCTTGCTCTTCTGCACCGCCTCTATAGCGAACACGACGGCAGTAGTCAGCAGCGTCGCTTCCCGGTTCCAATGCGGCTTCATCTCCGGTATCGCAACAGGCTGACCGGTAGACAGCTGGTTCATCAGATCTGCCAAGCTGACGAATGGTCGCGCGAGCTTGCGGGCGATGATGACAGCGGCAATAAGCAGCATCCCGAACGGCACAAGCATGTACAGAGTGAGCTTGTAGATGTGATCATTCAGCTGCTCATATACCGAGTCAATTGGCGTCTGCTGGACAGCGCCCCAGCCATTGATCGGAATAGGAGCATAAGCGGCCAACTGGGTCAGCTTGCCGTCCTCGTAGACCAGCTCCTTGCCGCTCTGTCCGCTCATGAGCTTCGCAAGCACAGGATGGTTGCCTAGCACGCTACCGATCTGCTGCTGCTCGGGGTGAAAGAGCAGCATACCCTTGGGGCCGACGACATAGAAGTAGGTGCCGGTCTCGTCGATGAAGTGATGGTCCAGCAGCTCATTCAAGACGTTGCCCTCTTCCAGGTAGATTGTACCACCAATAACGCCCCTGTATGCCCCTTGCTTATCGAATATAGGATGGCTAATCAGCACGATCAGCCGTCCGGCCGGTCCGATATAGGGTGGAGAGATGTACGGACGTTTCGTATCGATCGCTTCCTTCGAATAGCTGTCTTTAACGTAGACACCCTGCAGTCCGATGGAGTGAGGTGCAATCGAACGAATTTTACCTGTCTCGTCCGCCCATGCGATCGAATTGAAATAATGATTCGTGCTTCGTACAAGCTCAAGGTGCTCCTCGATATCTCGATCCGATTGATCGGGACGGGTCACGACGAAATGGGCGGTCTGCTTCAGGCTGCCCTGCATGGTGACGAACAGCGATTGGATCGTGCTGCTGATCTTCTGAACGTTCGAGTAATTCAGCGACAAGGTGGTATCGATTAAGGCGGTCTTGTGTGAGCGGTAGGAGGCGACGAGTTGGATGCAGATCGTTAACAGTACGGAGGCCGCGACGAGTCCTGCCAATATCATCTGCAGATTCATCTTATGCTTCAGCGTAGAGGTGAGCTTCATGAGATGACACAACCTTCATGGTTCATTCTTGTTGTCCCGTACAATCGGGCTGACGAACGCGGTCACGGCTTGTCCGGCATAGGTCCGTGAACGCATGACCTTCCTGTGCGATGAGGGCCGCAATGGCAGGTGTGTTGTGTAAGGTGCTTATGTTGTCTCTATTGTACTATGTCGAAGGAGCGAGTGACAATGAGAACAATGGGTATTGAGTCGGATAAAAAAAGTACAGCCTCATCCGGACTTCGGCTGCAGGCTGTACGGTTGTATCTGAAGGCTAATATGGCATCGCTACTCATTCGGTTCGGGCTTCGGCTTCAGCGCAACCTCAATCTGATCGCTCTGCGGCTTGATCGCATCAACGGCAATCCCTTGCTGTTCAAGCTCGCGCTCCAGCAGTGCGCTGTCCTGCGGCGGGAAGATGACGGTAGGCTGCACGTGTGGCTGCTTCAGCAGCCGATCGACGACCTGGAGGAGCTTCTCCATCGAGAACGGCTTGCATAGAAACTTCTGCGAATCGGTCTCCTGATAGCTGGAAGGAGGTTCCAGCGCGGTCGAGACGACAACCGGAGTGTCGCCGAACGGCGAAGCATAGAGGCGGCTGATGAACTCCCATCCGTTCAAGACACCCTCCAGCTGAATGTCGACAATGCACAGCTTCGGCGATGTGTGGTCGGCCCGCTCCAGCGCCTGCAGCCCCTCCTCGGCCGATCGTACCCGGACGACGGGATGCGGCAGCTGGGATAACGTTTCCTGAATGAGCTGGGCGAGGTTATCGTCATCCTCCAGCAGTAGGATGCAATCCGCCGCATTGGCCGCTTCATAGATCTGAAGAGTCACGATGAACGTCGTGCCCTCGCCCATGACCGATTCGAACTCGACCGTACCATGATGCGCCTCGACAATTTCGCGAACGATGGCAAGACCAAGACCCGTCCCGCCGATCTGTCTCCGGTCGGAATTATCAACGCGATAAAACTTCGAGAACAGCTTGCCCCGCGCCTCCTCTGGAATGCCGAGTCCGTAGTCCTGCACACGAATCTGCACGTGGTCGCCGCTCTGCAGCAGCGAGACATCGATGGAGTTCGCTTGTGGTGAATATTTCATCGCATTGCTGATCAAGTTATGCAGCACCTGCATCAGGCGGTCAGCATCCCCTTGAATCCAGACCTCAGACGGCGGAATGTGCAGTCGAAGCTCGTGCTGCTGTCCAACCTTCCATTGCTCCGACACGTTATGAAGAAGACTCGTCAGCTCTACGGGTGTGTACTGGTACTGCTGCTTGCCCGACTCCATCCGCTGCAGATCGAGAAAATCATTAATGAGCGTAGACAGCCGGGTCGCTTCCCGATAGACCGTCTGTAAATACTTCTGTCGCTTCTCGGGCGTCTGCTCGCGGTGGAGCATAATCTCGATAAAACCAAGCACACTCGCCAGCGGCGTTCGCAGCTCGTGAGAGACGATGCTGATGAACTCATTCTTCAGCTCGTCGATCCGCTCCTCCTCGGTACGATCCCGAACGACGAATAGATAGCCGTTGCTCGCGTTCTTCGAATCTTCAGCTCCGACCTTGGCGGCGTACAGCTCAATGTGGCGCTTGCTCGTTTGTCCCTTCGGCACGAAGGACAGCCGCTCGGTCGAGCGGTTCATCGAGCTGCTGAGCAGCACCTTCATAGATGAGAGGGGAGATCCTTGACTGTCATCAAGGATCGACTCGAACCAGGAGCGGATGCTCTCCCCTGGCTTGAAGCTGTTTCCTGTTATTTCATCCATGCGGGCGTTCGTGAACAGAATGGAGCCTTGTCCGTCACACATGAGCATGCCTTCATTGGTGGATTCGAGAATGCCCTCGATCATATCGCGCTGCTCCTCGATAAGGCGCTTCTCCTGTTGAAGCTGGGCGTTCAGCTCGCCCAGCTCCATCGCCTGCCGGCGTCGCTCCTCGTTGGTCTGCTGGACCATGAAGGCGAGGCTGAACTGGCGCAGCAGTCCTTCCGCATAACGGATGCGAGATTGGATGGAGGACGCTTGATAGGAGGTCATGAGCAGGAAGCCGATGCTTTCCTCCTGGTCGTTCAGCAGTGGATAATAATAGTCCGTCGCGCGATGAATACCTTGATGAACGCCGGATTCATGTCCGCTGACATGGCGACTGACCTCTAGCGGCTTCTTCTCCACCAGCACACGTCGTGCAGCGCCATACAGCTCACTCATCCGTAGCGAAGGCAGCTGGTTTGGATAGCCGATGGCGTATAGCGTCTCGAGCAGGTGCTCGTCAGGGGCTTCCGCTGATGAGGCTACAGCCGCCGACTGCTTCCAGGCTGCGGAGCTGTTCACGTTCACGACCAGCATCGCCGCATCCAGCTTCAAGGCGTCGAGCAGTGCCGGCATCGAGCCCTTCAAGAAGGTGTCGAGCTGGGCGGCACCGCTCAGCTTCGTCTGGAAGGCGCTGATCGATTCGAGCTCGCTCTCCCGCTCCGACAGCTTCTCGAGCGTCGTCTCCTGCTCCTCCTGCTGGGTAATAATTTCTTCGTTCTGCGCCTCAAGACTTTCCGCCATATATCGGTACGTCTCCTCACTGCGGCGCAGCTGCTCCTCGGCCTTCCTGGCGCGGTTGAAGATGAATAATGACAGCATGCTGGTTAGCACTGCCGCAATGCCCCCGATCGCAATGATGAGACGGGCGGTCTTCTCAGCGCTCTCGGCCGCAGCCTGCGCATTGCGGGCTACCTGCTCAATCTCGACCTCCATCCAATCATGCACAAGGCGGAAGCGGTCCATATGCCTCTTCCCGTTCGAGACGTACTGGAGTGCCTCCGGCGTTCGTCCTTGCTCCACACGCTCGATCTGTCTGTCGTAATGCTCAAGCAGCAGCTGAATGATTGGCTTGACCTCGATGTTCATATAGTTATCCAGCCACTCGTAGCGTTGCTGGAAGGCGGCGATCTGCGTCAGATCTTTCTGGAGCTGCTCTCTGCCCTTAATGTGCGGCTCCAGGAAGAGCTTCTCGCCGGACAGCTCGTAGCCGCGTAGTCCTGTTTCCATGTTGATGAGGTCAATCAGCAGATTGTCGACCAGCGTATTAAGCGGCATAATCTCCTTGACGATAGTATTCATCTTCGCTTCGGTGTTCACCGAGGCTACGTAGCTGGACACGCTTACGGTTATGAGCAATACGATCATCGTAATGAGTAGAATCAGCGAAATTCTGGATCGGGAGAGGTTCATAGGAGGCCCACCTTACAGCTGTAATGAGTAGCATGCATGCATAATTCGACAGTGCGGGGGTGAAGTCCTTTTTTCGATTAGGGTGAAAGCGGCTGGAAGAACAGGCACGAAGTCAACGAGGAGGCTTCAGTTCTATTGCAAGGAGACAATAACTGTCATACAATGAATGTAGGGTGTCAGGTAATATGACATGAAAACGGCGAGGATGCTGTATTTTGAAACGGGAAGAGGGGACACATAATGACAGGCTTGAACGCACAGGCGCTCTTTCCTTTAGCTAACGAGATATGCCCGTACTTTCAGCCCATACTCTCGCTACAGACGCAGCGGATTGTCGGCTTTGAAGCGTTAGGTCGTCAAGTTAGACACGGAGAGGTGAAGTCGCTCGGTTCTTTTTTTCACGACAGTACGGTCGGGGATGAGCAGCACTTGAGGGTTGATCGTGTCATTCGGGATAAGGCCATCGCGAGAATGGCTGACGTTGAAGGAGAGGGGGAGCTTGCGGACTCCATTGGGACCCCGTGGCTCTTCCTGAATGTGAAGCCGTCGTGGATCTATCGCAGATTAAGCCGGGTGCGGGACTTGCCGACGCTGCGAATGGCGGCCCGACATGGCTTGGATCCGTCGCGCCTCGTGATCGAGATTACGGAGGAGCAGTTCATCGGCAATCTCGAGGAGCTGACGGAGATGATCGGCTTCTATCGG
This sequence comes from Paenibacillus sp. YYML68, assembly GCF_027923405.1. Classification (NCBI taxonomy): domain Bacteria; kingdom Bacillati; phylum Bacillota; class Bacilli; order Caryophanales; family Paenibacillaceae; genus Paenibacillus; species Paenibacillus sp. YYML68. The sequence goes on from NZ_BQYI01000001.1 coordinate 555,019, forward strand.
CTGGCCGGCTGTCGAATTGCGATTGACGATATCGGCAGCGGCTATAGCCACTACGATCGGATTGCGGCGCTGAAGCCTCATATTCTCAAGATTGACCTGAATCTGCTGCGGAAGGGGCGACAAGATTCAGGCTACGATGCACTGTTGAAATCGTACTCCATTCTAGCTGCACAGATGGGCTCGTCCTTGCTCGTGGAAGGTGTAGAGACGGTAGAGGACTTGACCTACGCAATCAAGGTCGGAGCCAAGTATGTGCAGGGCTACTTGTTCTCTCCAGCCAAGGCTGACCTGCAGCCCGCACATAGCTACGAAGCGTTGCTGCGGATGTGTATCGCCCGTCATACGCAGCACGAGCTGAACGTTCAGCGAAGATTGCTGAGAGAGGTCGACAAGCTCGCAGCCGTGATCCCGCGCGATACGGTCGTTCTCACCACACAGGAGGCGGATGCTCTGCTGACCCGACTTGCTCCACTCGTCGGCGAGAGCGTCACACGGATGTACGTATGCCGTGAGGAGGGCTTCCAGATCTCGTCCAATGCGACGAGGTCAGGAGAGGACTGCTGGCAGCTTGATCCGCAATATGTCGGGAGGAATTGGATCTGGCGACCGTACTTCATTCCGACGGTGGTGCAGATGAAGCATCAGCGGCAAGGTGTGCTGTCGCAGGAATATATCGATCTGGAGACGTCCCGCACGATGCGAACGTATTCCCATCCCATTAGCGAGACTTGCTTCTTATTCGTGGACCTCTGTGTGTAGTTGGGTGAAAAAAAGAGCTGACCTTTCGCGTCTGTATCATGCGCGAAAGGTCAGCTTCTTCGTGCTAGGCTCGTTGTGTTAGGCATGTCGTGCTCGGCATGTCGTGCGCGTGAGTTGTGTCAGACGTCACGTGTGTCAGACGTCACTCTACCCACTCGCTGCGCAGAGCGAACAAGTCCTTCAGATCGTCGGTCGACAGCTCCGTAATCCATTGCTCGCCGCTGCCGACGATCTGCTGGCTGAGGCCGAGCTTCTTGTCGATCATCTCATCGATTCTCTCCTCAAGCGTCCCGAGCGTTACGAACTTGTGCACCTGCACGTGACGGGTCTGGCCGATGCGGAACGCTCGGTCGGTCGCCTGGTTCTCTACGGCCGGATTCCACCAACGGTCGAAGTGGAACACGTGGTTAGCCGCAGTCAGATTTAACCCAGTGCCGCCCGCCTTGAGCGATAGGATGAAGATACCGGCGTGTTGTGCCTCTGTGCTGCCCGACTCCTGGAAGGCATCGATCATACGTTCGCGATCGGTTCGAGGCGTACCGCCGTGCAGGAACGGCACCTTGCCCCCGAACTCCTCCTCCAGCGCGTAGGTGAGCAATTGGCCGGTTTCTACGAATTGGGTGAAGATCAAGCACTTATCCCCCTCCTGCCGAAGCTCGTGCACCATCTCGATTAATCGCTCGAGCTTGTTCGAGCGGTTCTTCCACGATAGTCGGGTCGCTGCGGCTGCCCCTGCCTCGATGAGTCCAGGGTGGTTGCACAGCTGCTTCAGCTTCGTCAGCGCAGCTAAGATGAGCCCTCTGCGCTCCATCGTCGATAGCTTATCCAGACGTTCGAACATGTCGCGGATGTAGTTCTCATACAATCCAGCTTGCTCGGCCGTAAGCGAGACGTACGTCTTGTATTCGTGCTTCTCCGGCAGGTCGAGCTGGATGGAGGGGTCCTTCTTCACCCTACGCAGCAGGAATGGGCGAATGAGCCGCTGCACCTTGCCGATCAGCTCGTTGTCCTGCGTCCGCTCGATTGCATTCACGTAGCGCTGGGTGAATTCCCGAAGCGTTCCCAAGTATCCCGGATTGAGAAAATCAAAGATCGACCACAGCTCGGTCAGTCGGTTCTCGATCGGCGTACCCGTCAGAGCGATGCGATGACGACCGTGCAGCGCGCGGATCGACGACGCCTGCTTCGTATACGCGTTCTTAATGTTCTGCGCTTCGTCGAGGCAGATCGCCTCCCACTCGACGGTCGTCAGCTCCGCTTCATCGAGATGCGACAGCGTATATGTCGTCAGCACGACGTCGTACTCGTGCGCGATGGCGGTGAATGCAGGGCCCTTGGCTCGGCTCGAGCCGTAATGCAGGTGGACGCGCAGCGCAGGTGCGAAGCGCTGCAGCTCCTTCTGCCAGTTGCCGAGCACCGACGTCGGGCAGATGAGCAGCGCTGCCGTGACTGGCGCAGGCGGACCTGCCGCATCACCTACGGGCGATGTCGGGCTTGTGACCGGCCATGGCGCACGGGTAGCCTCGGCTAAGGAGCCGCTGTCGGGTTGACCGACCTCGCTCTGCTTGCGCTGCTCGCGCACATGGAGTAGATACGTAATCATCTGGATCGTCTTGCCAAGACCCATGTCGTCGGCTAGACAGCCTCCGAGGCCGCACTCGCGCAGGAATAGCAGCCAGGAGATGCCCTCCACCTGATACGGACGCAGCGTGCCGCGGAACGAGTCAGGCGGCTCGAGCAGAGGCGGCCGCTTCGTATGGTTCAGCAGATCGACCAGCTCCTGCAGCTGGTCGTTCAGCTCCACCTCCATCGCTAGTGAACGATGGAAGTCCTTCTCCTCCTCGCCCTCGCTGGAGCCGAGCAGGTGCAGCTCGAGCACGTCGCGCAGCGAGAGGCCCTGCTTCTTGTGCACCTGCGCCATCACCTGCTGCATCTGCGCCAGATGGGCAGGGTCCAGCTGCACCCACTGGCCGTTGATCTGCACGAGCTTGCTCTTCTGCTGGAGCAGCTCGAGGAATTGCTCCTCGGTCAGCACGAGGTCGCCGAGCGCGATCTTCCAGTCGAAGCGCATCAGCTGGCCAAGTCCGAGCATCGCCTCAGGTCCTGTGCCGACCGACGACTTGATCTTCGCCTTCAGCCGCGGCCGCCACTTGCGGATGCGCTCCCACCAGGCCGGCAGGAAGACCGAGTAGCCGGCCTCCATCAAGCGGAGGCTCCCCTTGGAGAGCAGCTCCCACGCTTCGTCGCTCGTTAGCGAGTCGCGCAGCGTCTCGCCGTCCTTGGCCGCGAGCAGCGGGAGCATGCGCGTCCACTTGGCCGTGTCGCGCGAGGCGCGGCTGACGTGCGGCTGCCACGCCTCGGGCAGCAGCTCGGCACCGGGGGGCGCGGGTATGTGAGGGTCTGTGACTGTGCTGTCCGTGCTGTCCACGCTTACTGCGAGGCTGTCATCGCCTATCACGGCCGTGCCTCCGCGCGCGCTGGCAGCACTGCTATCGCCGCTGTCACTATCCGTCTCGGCTGTACTTACAGCCGCCGCCCATTGGCTCGGCACGGACGCGGTCAGCTCGACCGTGCGCTCCTTGTCGCTGCGGTCCTGCAGCACTACGCGCAGCGGCCAGTCGCCGTCCGGCATAGCTGGCTCCTCTAAGCGAAGGCACGTACGGAACGGAGTCCCGTCCGACTGCCAGCCGATCGAGACGAGCCAATCCTCCTCGTCCATCCACACATCCTCCGCCAGCTGGCCGCTGCGCAGCAGCGGGAACGACCGCTCGAGCTTCTTCAGATGCTCGCGCATGACGCCGTCGGCTTCGATCCAGAGTGGGATCAGCCGCTCCATCCAGCGCTGGGCAGGCACGGAGGCGGCCCAGGCGGCCGCCTCCTCGGGCAGCTCCAGCTTCCAGCCGAGCTCCCCGGCCTTCCACTTCGCGAAGTCCGGCATGAAGCGGCCTTGCCGCAGCGCGTCCTTCACATGCGGCGCGAGCTTCGTCAGCTCAGCCAGCTCGGGCGCGAATTCGAGCGCCTGATGCTGCACAGCCGTCGGTGCTGCCAAGTAATCGAGTGCCTCCAGCGCAGGCAGCGCGAGACCCTCCACCTCGGCAGCCTCCGTCACCTCGATGAACGTTCCATAGAACGAAGGCGCATGCCAGGCGAACAGCCAATCTCGCAGGTCGTTGGCGTCGCAGACGGCACCGTTGTGGCGCGTTCCCCACACGAAGAAGGCGTCGTGCGCGGTCCATCGTATGCTGACGCGTATAGCGGTCGTATCGATCATGGAATCCATTTTCCTTTCCGCAGCTCCTCCTGCAACGCACGCAGGCGGGAATGCTTCCCGGCGAGCCGGTAGATGTAATCGTCCCATACCGTTGTCCGGCCGAGCTTCGCGTACATCCGGTCCAGCTTTTTGAGCAGCATGATCGCATTCTTGTAAGCGGTTCGGTTCTTCTCGGCAATGCAGCGCTCCACCGCCTGATGGTACAGCGGCAGCACAAGGGACAGGTCGTGCTCCTCCACGGTCGCCAGATCAGGTCCATACAGGTCGAAGGGGGAGACCCGATTCGCCAGCTGCAGGTCGATCCACGCCCGGTAGCGCTTCGCCCGCATCAGATATGTCGTATAGAACTGATACGTGCGCGGCAGCAGCGCGACCATGATGCCGACCCACTCCGCGTCACTGGCTTGCTGGTACACCGATTCAGCCCAATAGTGGCAGAACTGCCGCATATCCTCGCTCTGTGCCTTCTGCATGATCGGCAGCAGCCAGTGGAACCAGGCAAGCAGCCTCCCCCACTGGGCCTCCTGCACACAGCTGTGCAGATAGAGGAAGAACTCCCGCGGCTCCTTCCGCGACATCTCATCGAAGCGCAGCCGCGCAGCCGCGTCCCCCTCCTCCAGCATTGCAAAATGCCCATCCGCAAGCAGCAGCGCATCCCTTCTGCGATTGGTTAGTCCCGAGCCAGACAGCAGCTTCTGCACCTTGGTTCGCTCGGGCTTCAGCCACTTCGGCTCACCCGACATGCGCGACCAGATGGTACGGTAGACGGTCATCCAGGACAGCGGTGAATCTTTGCCGGACAGAGCCGCCTCCTGTACAATCGCGAGCGTCTCCTTCCAGGCAGCAGCATAGTGCAGCGTCAGGCTCTTCATATCTAGCTCAGGGATGAGCTGCTGCAGCTCTTCATGACACTGCTTGGCGATAGATCTGCAGCCGGTCTCTATATAATAGGACATATACGAGCTCTTCGAATCGCCGTAGAACTGCTCGATCTTGCGCATGACGAACAAGACGACGTGCAGCTCATACAGCTGACGCAGCGGCAGCTCCCACTCCCCGCCATAGGGGCGCAGCTTCTCGTTCGCCGTACTGTAGAACTGCTCGATCGATTGCTGCTGGTTCAGTGAGAAGCCGTAGAATTGCTGGTCAAAAAATTTGTGCCAAACACTCGGCGTATGCTCCGGCTCTGGTGCGTCGAGTCGCTCCTGCCGCTTCTGGAGCGTGCGCGAGGACGTCTGCTTCTTGGACTGCTGCTGTCTGGCGCGTACGCGGATCGCCTGCGACAGCTGCTGAAGCAGCAGCTCCGGTCGGCCGTGCGGCGTGTATAGGGCGAAGAGTAGCGCGGCCTTATGTTCACAGTGCGCGTCGACAGAGCAGCTGCACTCGCTTCTGACCGGAGACTCCAGATCGAGTATGACCTCCTGCGCCTTCTCCGTCCGTACGAGCGCATGAACAGATAGGCCGTGTCTCAGCTCGACGTCCTCGATTCGTCCTTTATGGTAGTGCTCCCAGCTTCGTTCCAAGGTGTCGAGCTCATAATGGTCGCGAACATAACGGGCGAGCGCTTGTATTCGGTTTTTTGGAATGTGCAGCTTGAGCATGTGTTGCACCCCGCTCGTTTTGTCTATCCTTATAGTGTACCAGATTTTGCCGATGAATGCGCGTGTAGACGGACGACTTGGACGAATGAGGCTGTGCGTGCCGTTGCGGGACGAAGCTTGTTGCGGGTACAATGGGTGCATTAGGGATAGCGGGACGATCGGTCCGGAAAGGATGTGGAGAACGATGGGAGTTAAGTTCGGCAGGGAATATAAGGACATTATTCATGACTTTACGAAAGCGCTTCAGGAGGTCGAGGGGTGTTACGACTTCCTCGAGATGTCGCAGGACGATTGGCAATCGATGGAGGAGGACGAGCGGCACGACTGCATGCAGACGCTCGCCGACGATCTGTTCTATGGCCTCGGCACGGAGGCGGTGATGCAGGTCGGGGACTGCACGCTCACGCACGACCCGAAGCGGCATCTGATTCGGCTTGATCGCGGCGAAGCGTTCACTCGCGTCGTCTATCTCGTCTAATGCTGCAGGGGAGGTATGTGGTGTGAGCAGGGAGAGGCTGAATGCGGCAGAGCTGGCTCAGCGGCTCACTGGACTTGCAGGCTGGGTGCAGGAGGAGGAAGGGTCGAAGTGGATCGTCAAGTCGTACCGCTTCCCTGCGTTCATGGACGGCATCGCGTTCGTGGGCGAGGCTGCGCGGCTGTCCGAGGCGGCGAATCATCACCCGATGATCGCCATCGATTATAAGAAGGTGACGCTGAGGCTGACGACGTGGAGCGCCGGAGGCTTGACCGAGCTCGACCTCGAGCTGGCCGCTAGGTTCGATGAGGCGTATGCATCCTATAGGTAGACAAGAAGTCGCGGCTCTTGAGGGCCGCGGCTTCTTGTGCATGTTCGTGGAGGAGGACCATTCGTTGTAATACTAGTCTCCTAAGAACTCTAACTGAACGTGCAAGGCTGGTCATGGATGACGATGTAAGCGGGTCCTGGGTGTCGTTAAGGCTAGCTCTCGCTGTTCGTGTATCGTTGGCCCTGACGCTGACCGTGCCTCTTAGCAGCAGCCTAGCTCTGCGAGCAGCTGCTCCAGCTGCTGACGCACGTGCGGAGGCAGCTCGCGGTGTAGCGCCGCGCGGAGCACATCCGGACGCAATCCGCGCTGCTCACGCCAATATCGCTCGATCCGCGCGGCCTTGCCCGCAGCGCCCTGCCCCGGCAGGAGCAGGTACAGCACGTACCAGTCCTCGAGCGGCGTGAGCGTCACGCTGACGCTGCGGCCGGGCTGTGCGGTCAGCTGCAAGGAGGGGACAACGCTGCGGTCGGTGTCCACAGCGAGCTCTAGCGCTGCGTTGTCGCTGTGGCTGACGTCCGTGGCGAGCTGAAGCGCTGTGTCATCGCTGTGGTTGGCGTCCGTGGCAAGCTGTAGCACCGCGTCATCGCTGCGGCGCCGCCAGTCGAGGCGGTAGATGCCTGCGTCGTGACGTATGCCGAAGCCGCCGATCAGATCGACCTCGACTCGGCCGATCGTATAGAGGACGAAGAAGCGGGAGCAGTACGGCTCCTTCGGCTCGAGTCTTTCACTGCGTCCGAGCTGCTGCAGCAGCTCGTGTGCCGCGTCGGCATCGGGCAGCGCGACGAGGAGGTCCAGATCGCGGGGCTGCTCGGCGAGGCCGTGCGCGGCGAGCATGGAGGAACCACCGAGCCCCACTTCGAGCCCATGGCTGGACAGCTGCTCCGCGATGCGAAGCAGCGTGAGCTGATGCTCGGTCGATAACGTCATCGGTCGTGATCATCCCTTCGTTCCGGCCTGCTGATGAACCGATACAGCAACCGTGTGTTCTTCGCTTCCTTGAATCCATGCCTGCGGTAAAAGGAGGCAGCCGCATAGTGGCGCTCCGTGAGCAGGCTGATGTTGCGGATGCCTTGGCTCTGGGCGTCGAGCCTGAACGCCTCGAGCAGCTGGCTGCCGATGCCTTGCCCTTGAAGCTGTGACGCGACGCACATCTCTTGGATGAACGCAATGTCGCCCCGCCACCAATGTCTGCGGTTGCCGAGTATGATGCCATCGATCCGGCTGTCTCGGCAGTCGCTGCAGGGCGTCGTCGCGGTCGTGGTCGTGGTTGTGGCGACATAGCCGATGAAGCCTGGCGTCTGTGTAACATCCGCCAGATAGGCCGCGGCCGTCGGGATGTCCCACTCGTCGAGCCAAGGCTCGGCGTTGAATACAGCGGCATAGAGGACTGCGCACGCTTCGAGGTCCTCCGGTGTATAAGCGCGTATGAGGGATGTCATGGGGCATCACCTTTTGACTCAGGTAGAGCTCGTGGAGACGTGGCGTGCCATACCATGCAGTGGAACTCGGCTGGACCGCTGGGTGTATGTCGTTCATACGTATCCGTAATGCGAAAGCCCGCCTTCTCATAAGCGCGAACGGCACGCTCGTTCCATGTCAGCACTTCAAGGTCGATCTCATGCTCGGGGTGAAGCCGACTCGCCTCCTCGGCAATCGCCCGCGTGAACGCTGCGCCGCGCCCGCCTCCGCACAGGTCCGGCCGCAGCCCGAGTCCAAGACGTGTGACGCCGACGAGCGGGAACAGCTGGGCGAAGCCGATTAGCTCGTCCTGCTCGTTCAGGACGGCCCGATATTGCTCCTCGCGCAGCACAGGGTCGGCGAACTCCTCCTCCTGCGCAGCCATCAGCTCCCACGGTCTCCATGTGTACAGCTCATAGGGTGGCGGGTAGCTCCAGGTGCATATTTCTCGGCCATGTGAGGCGTCCATGGGGACGAGCTTGAAGATGAATGGCGCAGCTGGATGTGAATCAAGGTTTTTCATAGGCTGTAAGCATCTTCCTTTCAACGGCTTGCCGTTCAGGTGTATACTGGTATCATAACGCAAAGCATCCCGAAGAAGGAAGAAGGCGATATCGTGACGATCGTAAGTCGAGAATGGTTATTTGAGCATGGGACCGATGAGCATGTCATCGTGATGGATTGCCGCTACGTGCTGGGCAGTCCGGATGCAGGGCGGAGCGCTTACGCGGTGGAGCATATTCCGAATGCGGTGTTCATCGATATGGAGCACGATCTATCCGGCCCGAAGGGGGCGCACGGAGGACGGCATCCGCTGCCGGACATTCAGGAGCTTGCAGGCAAGCTCGGTCGACTCGGCGTCGGACCTGACGCCCACGTGATCGCGTATGACGACCAAGGCGGGGCGATGGCTGCGCGGCTCTGGTGGCTGCTCGTCTATATGGGGCATGATCGGGTGTCCATCTTGGACGGCGGCTATACGGCATGGAAGGAAGCGGGCTACCCTGTAACCGACGATACGCCGATTGTTCATCCTGTAGAGTTCGCAGCGAACGTTCGTTCGGATATGCTGGTAACTGTGGACGATGTGAAGCAGCGCCTTGAGCGCCGCGATGTCGTGCTGATCGATTCGAGAGAGGCTCGCAGGTACGAGGGGATCGAGGAGACGATCGACAAGAAGGCCGGACACATTCCCGGGGCGATCAACCGATTCTGGAAGGAAGGCTTGAACGAGCGCGGCCTGTGGAGGACGCCTGACGAGCAGAAGCAGCGGTTCGCGGAGCTCGGCGAAGCGCAGGAAGTGATCGTGTACTGCGGCTCCGGCATTACAGCCTGCCCGAACGTGCTGGCGCTGAAGCAAGCTGGCATCGAGCAGGTGAAGCTGTACGCGGGCAGCTGGAGCGATTGGATTTCGTATGAGGACAATCCGGTGGCGACGGGCAAAGAATAGGGCTAGTCAAGGGAGAAGGGCATACAGGGTACGATGGACTGTATGTCTTTTTTCGCTTGTAAGAACGAGCTCGGGTTGGCGAGAAATGACATGCGGCGAGGTGGCTGGCCTCTTGGATTTGTGAAGGCAGTGTACTTCAATGTGGTATGCCATAATAATCCTAATTATGCTATAATCAGACAAGCACATCGAACGGCTTGCAAGGGTGGTCGGCTACCTCTCGACGAAGGGAGGGATGTCCATGTAGGTTAAAGATGCTTTGACATTGATGATCGGTTTTGGCGCGTTTATTGTAGCGCTGCTGACGCTGGTTGTTGCCATTGTCGTAGCGTTTGACCAAAAGAAATAGACCACCCCTCAGCAAGGATCGTGGTCTACATCTAAGTCAACTGCTGAAGCCGACCGCCTTTGAAGCGGTCTACTGTGCTGAAGGAGTCGTGTTCGCGCACGGCTCCTTCTTTAGTTTTATTATAACGGTATAGGTTTATGCATGCAATGCTTCAATAGTTCTGAGAAATCAAGCCTGTTGATTAACACAAATTGTAACACGATTCTTCCTATTCTACAAACACTCCTTACGAATGAAGAAGTCGATCATATCGTCCAGGCGATCGGTTATGTGGACAAAGCTCGAAAGTTCACGGTTCATCATGAAGTAACAGACAGCGCGGGGAACCTCAAGGACTTCTTCTTTATTATTGAAGCTTGATGTGGTTGAGGATGTCTGTGGGATCCGCCCGTTGGGTATGATCCATATTCGTATAAGCATAGCTTATATACCCTTCTTGATTGATAACGTAAGTGGCTGGAATTGGCAACAGCCAATGTTCGTTACCGTTAAAATCAGGCAGGTTGATGCCTAGCTTCGTGTATGCTTCAATCAGTTCATCCTGAAGAGTGAATGTTAGGTTGTAAGCATCAGCTACGTTATTCCCTGTATCGCTAAGCACATGGAACTGCAGGTCGTGTCTTTCTTTCATCGTCAAAGATGAATCTGGCTTCTGTGGGCTGATAGCGATCAACTGTGCTCCAGAGGCATGAATTTTGTCGAGCGCACTTTGGTAAGCTGCTATTGTCAAGTTACAGTATGGACACCATGCCCCACGATAGAACACAAGAATGACAGGCCCCTTTTTCAATTCCTCATATAAGCGTACAACGCTTCCGGCTGGCTCTTGCAAAGCGAAGTCCGGTGCTTTCTCCAAAAATTCGGTTGTGACTGCTGCTAACTTATCGTTTAATGAACTCATTATAGGGTAGACTCCTCTGCATACAATTTGGCTACTGCCACAATGTTATCTCCTCCGAGTCCGAGATCAACTGCCGCCTGATATTGTTTCCGTACGGCTTCCATCATCGGAGAATGTAGCCCAGAGGAACGTGCAGCCTGAAGGGCATATTCTAGATCCTTAGCAACCAGTTCAATCGGAAACATAGGACGGAAATTACGCTGCGCGATTAATTTGCTGGCAACTTGCAGGGCAGGACTGAAGGTAGGAAGGGTACTCAACAACGCCTCGTCCTCGAGTATATTCAGACCATAGTTCTTTACAAGTTGAAGTGTCTCGGCCAAGATTGCCACCTGTGCGCTGTATTGAGCATTAATGGCTAACTTACAAACGGCGGCAGAACCGATTTCCCCGACATGATGCATCGTCTTCGCGTTGACGACCAGAACCGCTCTTGCCTGTTGAAAGATGGACTTATCTCCACCGACAAAGCTTATCAAACTTCCGGCTTCCGCTTGAGGAAGTGTTCCGATAACAGGTGATTCTAAGAAGTAGCATCTTTCCTTGCTGTAGGTATAAAGTTCTTGAATCCATGCTGGCGATAGCGTACTGCACTCGATAGCTATGGCGTCCTGATGTATCCCCTGAAACGCTCCATCCGTCGAGTGGAGCCAGACTTCCTTCGATGCAGCATCATCACGAACCATGGAAATAACGAAATCAGCTTCTTCTGCCGCTTCTTTGGGTGTCTGAACGACGATAGCGCCTTGTTCATGAAGAGGCGTCGCTTTAATACTGGATCGGTTATAAACGCGGACAGTGTGCCCCGCTCGAATTAAGTTCATCGCCATTCGTGAACCCATCGCACCGACTCCGAGGAACCCAATCGTACTCATCCCATATCCCTCCAATGCATAATTTCTTGCAAGAATAATCATAACCAATGCACAAAGTATGATAAATGACTAACAAAGCAATTGATTATTGCGTATAATGCAGTTATGGATACCAAAAAAATTGAAATCTTCATTGATCTCATGAACAAGCGTAGTATTACTGCTGTTGCTGATGAACGGGATGTTAATGCAGCAACCATCTCCAGGGCGATTAAAAGTTTGGAGGAAGAACTGAACATTCAATTGTTTCATCGCACGACTCGCCGGATTGAGCCGACGGAAGCGGGTTTTATTTTCTATGAGAACATGGAACCGTTACTCCACGAAATTCAGCATGCGGAACAACTGGTAAGTGAAATGAACCGACACCCGCGGGGCCTGCTGCGAATTGCTTGTCCAGTAAGTTTTGCGCAGCACAACATTACACCGCTGCTTGCGGAGTTCTCCAAGCGGTACCCTGATCTGCAGTATGAATTAATTCTTACAGATACTGCGTTGGATCTCGTCTCTGAACACATCGATGTTGCTATTCGAGTTGGGCCGATGCCACTTCATACTAATAAATCTATCATATCTCATAAATTGTGCGATATGGTTACTCGCGTCTGTGCCTCTCCCGAATTCGTTCGCGAACATGGCAGACCGAGCTTGCCCGAGGAGATGGAGAATTATCCTTGCTTGCTCTTGAACCTGACAGGATTTTATCGGAATAGATGGGTATTTACGAATAAGGAAGGGATAATGACAGAGGTTAGCTTAACAAAGGAACTGCTTAGGACGTCCAACGCGATGGCGTTGAAACAATGTGCGATGCAAGGTATGGGGATAACACTGCTAGCGTTGTGGATGGTTGGACAAGAACTTAAGAAGGGGACGCTTGTAGATTTGTTTCCAGAGCATACAATTACTTCTTCGAATGAGGAGGCATCGGCCTGGATCATGTACCCGGCACGAAGCTATATTCCCCAGAAAATAAGAGCATTCGTTCAATACATACAAGAGTGCTTCGCGAATGGGTCACCATGGGAACGGTAACCTCATGTCCTTAATCATTATAATTGCTGTTAACAATGCTTCACTTCTCAGCCCACTCATCAGTCTACACCAAAACGGGACTCATCCAGACGATGGTCCCGCCAGTATGCACGATTCCCCAAGCTACCCCCGCCTTGCGCCAAGCGCCTTCACCTCGCTGAGCCACTTGGCGCGATGTGCCTCCGTCGACGGACGGACCGGCCCGATAGGGGTGACACGTACAGGCTTAACGCCGCAGAAGCCGAGTATATTGCGCTTCATGATGCTGTGGCCCGCATTCTTGTAGATGAAGCGATCATACCAGGCCGGGGTGTCGCTCGTCACGATGAGACGCGCGGACTTGCCTGAGAGCAGCTTATCCCACAGCAGGGAGCCCTCGCGGTGCTTGAAGGCGAAGCCGGGCAGGAAGACACGGTCGATGAAGCCCTTGAGTATAGCTGGTGGCGTACCCCACCACGTCGGATAGACGAAGACGAGATGATCAGCCCAGCGAATGAGCTCCTGTGCCTGCACGAGGTCAGGCTCGAGCTCGGTGCGCTGGCTGTAGCCGTGCTTCAGATTGGGGTCGAAGGCGAGCTGACCGACGTCGAGTCGGCGAACCTTCGCTCCTCCCGAAGCGGCACCCTCCATATAGGAAGCGGTAAGTGCTGCGCAGAAGCTGGATTGATCCGGATGTCCGTTAATAATGAGAATGTTCATCGTAAGTCCTCCTCATAATCGCTCTCCTATGCTCCCCGCTGAGCCGGAGTAGTGAGCTGTGATGAATGTATGGTAAAATTTCTAGTGCTATCCTAACTCCCATCATAAATGAAGGACGATTGAAGCTAAATGCGCATATGCGCAACAGGAATGCGATTTCGCGCAAAGGAGTGGATCGGATGAGCGGTTCGGACATGGCGATTACGATGGTATATCCGATCATGAAGGCTGTCGCACATAAAGGGCTTGATCCAGAAGTCTTCTGCCGCTATGCCTCGTTCGATGCAGCGCTGCTGCACAATGCAGACGCGCGGATCGACAGCGAGGAGCTCGTCAGACTGATGACGGCGGCGGCCGAATATACACAAGACGAGCACTTCGGAATGTATCAGGGGCAAGTAACCGAGCTTGCCGATCTTGGCATGCTCGGCAGTGTTCTGCTGCATTCGGCTACGATTGCCGATGCGCTGTCTGCGTATGAGCGCTACCATACGATTGTGTGCAGCGGGTTCAACATTAGCTGGCATACTGCCGGGGGTGAGCTGGTGCTGCGTCTGTTCGCGGAGGAGCCGGGAGCGCTCTCCCGACATTGTGCTGAGGATATGGCGGTCTCGTTGTACCGCATCATGAGCGGACTCAGTCTTCGCCGCGTGACGGTACGTGGTGTACAGTTCGCCCATGCTGCGCCTGCCGACGTGCGTCCGTACATGGCGGCCTTCGGGGTGCTGCCGACGTTCGAACAACAGGAGCATGTGCTGCGTATACCTAAGGAAGTGCTGGAATACCCAGTCGTGTATGCGGATGCACGACTGAGGTCCCTATTTGAGTCGCTTGCGCGGGAGACGCTGGAGAAGCTGATCGGGGCCGATACGTTCTCGGGCCAGGTAGTCACGTGGATTCGTGCCTGTATGCCGAGGTTCTTCCCGACACTGCTTCAGACAGCGGAGCACTTCGGTGTCAGCACGCGCACCGTACAGCATAAGCTGAAGGAGGAGCATACGTCGTACCAAGAGCTGTCCGTTCAGGTGAGGAAGGAGCTGGCGATGGGGTATTTGCGGAGGCGGGAATATTCGATCGGGGATGTGGCGTATGTACTGCATTTCTCCGAGCCAAGTGCGTTCCAGCTTGCCTTCAAGCGATGGACGGGACTGACGCCGGGGCAGTACCGATTGCAGGAGCAGCAGTAGCTCGGGGCTCCCTTATGACATAGCAAAGAGGCTCCAGCCTATAGCCGAAGCCTCTCCCCCTACTTCATAGCTGTTACGGCAAAATGCCCGCCATCGAGAGCAGCGTCAGAATGACCTCGATCACGATCAGGATGACGATGATCCACTCAACGAACAGTCCGCGGATCGAATGGCTCATGCTGGAGAAGCCGTCCATGATGTGATACAGGATGTCGGTCTTGCTCTTGAGCACCTTGTACCGATCGTTCAGCTCGAAGAATTCCAGCATCTTCTCGTAGAACTCGTTGGCCGAGCTACTCGTCCAGGTGAGGTCCGGCTTATCCAGAATCATGACGTAGGCCAGCGTATTGTACTCATGGCGGACGATCTTGGCGGTAGCTCTCGCCAGCTCCTTGTTGCCGACGCTCAGCTTGCCGCGCTCCAGGCGATCAATCATTGATTCGAGGCTGTCCTGGATTTTGCCGAGCTGCTCCTCGATCTTCTCCAGCGCTACAGACTTGGCGAGCACGGTGGAGATCAGCTCCGGGTAGTATTCCTCATACGAGGGGACGACGACGAACTCATCGGTCAGCTCGATCGACTCGGTGTCGCCAATGTTCAGGCTGTAATCGTCCGCGAAGCGGTCGAGCTGGTGCAGGTCGATCTCGGGCTCGAACGTTTTCAGATACTTCATCATACCTGTAATCTCATGTTCATTGGTGTGATTGATGAACACGACCGTGCCGAACGAGAAGACGAGCACCTGCTGCGCTTCGCCTACATCCTTGTACAGAATGGAGCGTAAGAGATCGCCCTTCAGAATGAGCGGCTGCTCCCATGTATATTTCTTCGGTATGCCGCAATGGGTGGCGATCTTGTTCAGATCAATTTCATTCGTAATCGCAATTGCTTTAAACGTGCTTGCCTTCATTCGTCTTCACTTCCTGCCTCATTAGTCCCTGATGATCTATATGTATGCATGTATGCCAGCACTATTCTAGCTTACGTTCGCTGTCGGGCTCCTACTCAATGTATATGCGTTTTGATAAAATGTCCACAATATGTTGAAAATACCAATGTGACCAAAGGGGGGAGCTTCGTGGCGGATACGACGGTTGGAACGATACAGGAGCTGTACAGGTATCCGGTTAAATCGCTCGCCGGAGAAGGGCTGACCCGCTGCACGGTGGAGGCGTACGGTGTATGGGGGGATCGGGCGCTTGCCTTCGGTGACCCGTCTAAGACGGGTGGGAGCCGCTACTATACGGCGCGGGAGATTCCGCAGCTGCTCGCTTACCGGGCCGAGCTATCCGGGGAGGACGAGTCATGCGATGCGGCCTCAGCGGTGCGGGTGACGACGCCTGACGGACGCGTGCTCGGCTGGGAGGAGCCGCTTCTGCAGGAGATTCAAGCCTTAACGCCGCAGCCTGTTGGGCTGATGGCCTGTACGGAGGAGGGGAGCCCCCCGATCGTGGTCGATATTGAGAGCATCCTGATCGTTACCAAGGAGTCGCTGCGCACGGTGGAGGCGCTGTGGGGGAAGCATACGGACATGAGGCGGTTCCGGCCGAATCTCGTTGTGGCGCTCGATGCCGGTGCTCCAGATGAGCAGGCTTGGGTCGGGAAGAAGCTTATCATCGGCGGCGTCGAGCTCGACGTTGCGATGCCATGCGAGCGATGCTCGCTCATCAACGTCGATCCCGTGACACTGGAGCGGGACCCGTCGCTATTGAAGCTGCTGTATCAGAAGCTGAATACGCACTTTGGCGTCTATGCGACGGTGCGGAGAACGGGACATATTCAAGTCGGCGACCGGGTAATATTGGCTGATTAACGGCGTCTAGTAAGGTTCATACGATAGAGCTTGTTGACAAGGATGGAAGCCGACTGTGGCTCCATCCTATTTTGCTATGAATCGGGATAGGTCGATGGTAGCGGAATGTGTGGGGAATTCAATATTTTCGACACTACGTAATAGGCAGATGTGGTATGATTGTAAGTATTAGGAGGGCTCGCGTGCCCTTCACATTGGCAATTCGGTAAGGGGGTAATAGGTTGCGTACGATGCGGTTATTTATAAGCGCCTGTCTGCTGTCTTCGTCGGTACTGCCAGCTGCAGCGACAACGGCTAGCGGCATGGGTCTGGATGAGCTTGTCAAGGTGATGAACGATTCCGAGCTGCGTAAGCAGCTGGATGCGAACAACGACGGCGTCCTCGACAAGTCGGAGGTTCATTCTCTGCTTGATCACGTACAGCCTGCTGTGGAGACGACGGCGGTCGTCCAACGTTCTTATAGTATTCACGGGCAAGTGCTCGATGATCAGAGTCAGCCTGTTGCCGGGGCGCTCGTTCGTATTGAGGGCTATTCCAGTCCGGTGGAGACGAATGCGCAGGGCAGCTTCACGATTGCGAATATTCCTGTGTCTCAGGTCGCGAAGCTGGTCGTGAACAAAAGCGGCTATGAGCCTGCAAGCACAAGCCTGTTCAACGTGCTCGCGAAGCCAGCGGTGCAGACCGGCAGCCTGCTCTTGAAGCGCATTCCGCAGTTCGGAAGTGTGACCGGTGTCGTATATGGTCCAAGCGATGAGCCGCTGGCTATGACGACGGTAAGTCATAAGGGCGGGTCACTGCAGACCGTCACGGACGGAGCCGGGCGGTTCATGCTCAGCGGTATGCCGGAGGGCCAGCAGACCATTACGATACATCATGCGGTATACGGCAACGTGGAGCGATTCGTACAGGTGACGGGGAACCAGACGTCTGATCTCGGTACGATTCGTTATACGGCGAACCCTCCTCAACTCGGCTCGATTACGGGTGCGGTAACTACAGAGAGCGGCATCGCGCTGCCGGGCGCCGTCGTCAGCATACCGGGCACCGTTCATTCGACGGTGGCGCAAGGGGCGGCCGCGACGTTCATGCTCAGCGGGCTTCCTCTTGGTACCGTTGACCTTGAAGTGAAGGCGAATGGCTACAAGACTCGTCTGATTAGTGGCATTACGGTCACATCTGCGACGTATCATCTAGGGGCTGTAGCCCTATCCGCAGTGCCTCAATATGGGACAGTGCGCACGTATGTTCAAGCGCTTAATGGTCTTGAGATTGCCGGGGCTGAGGTGACACTGAAGTCCGAGGACGGAACGGTAACGAGGGCGCTGGTGACGAACGCGGAAGGCTTCGTCGACTTCACAGATGTACCTGCACAGAAGACGTATACGTTAACGGCCCAGAAGAACGGTTATTACGCTCCTCTCGGCACGTCTCACTCGTTCTATCTGGAGCCAGGCAATCATGCACTGAAGCAGATCTACCTCGAAGCTGGAGCGGTCGTCGCTACCGCAAGCGAGCTGCATGCCGCGCTTGCCGATCCGAGCGTGCCTAGCATTATGGTAAAGACTGATATCGAGCTGACAGAACCGCTTCTCTTCACGAGAAGCATTACATTACGGGCGACTTACGGGGAATCGCATTCGATTCGCGCGCCTTATTTTGCCATAGATTATAGACAGGGTGAGCCGTCACCGCTTCTTGGCACCTACGACAATCTGAAGCTGGTATCGGTAGTTGGTACGGACGAAGAGAAGCTGAGGAAAGCGCTGGCAGGGCCTTCTAGCCGGATTGAGACAACAGGGCTTGGCGGCTACTCCGGCACGCTCGTTCCGAATGTTACGATCTATGGACATAGATATTTCACGACGAGCGGCAATGAGAGCTTGATTGCTTTCCCGACGTATCCAGAGGCGTTCTTCGCAGCGCTTCAGGATGAGCGGGTAAGCAAGGTTTATTTGTCAAGCGATATGTATATTAATTCGGGTACTGTTCAGTTCCCTAGCCGTCCTCTGCAGCTGATCAGTGACAGTCCGAAGGAGCTCTATGCGAGCAGCTTCGAGCAGACCGGGCAGGTAACGCTATTGAATGTGAAGCTGCACGACAGCCAGCCTCCGACTCAAGTGAACCTGACGGCTACTACGGTGGAGGCGGGAGAGACGGGCGAGCTGTCCGTGAAGATGGATAAGCCGGGCTACGTGTATCTCGTGCATGCGGATTACACCCCCCAGACGAAGGAAGAGATTACGGAGCTGCTGATTGAGTTGCCGGGCAAGGTCGCTTATGCGCTTGTCATGGATGCAGCATACACGCCGATCGATACGAGCCAGCTTCAGGTGGGTACCTTCAACGTCTATACCGAAGGGGTGCATGGCATCTCTGCACCGCTCGCTACCGTTACGGTAGTCGATACGAAGAAGCCTTCTGTCTTGCTTATAACCGATGACAGTGTGGAGGCTGGTCAAGATGTACAGGTGCGATCGAACGAGGAGAGCTCGCTGTATCTTGTACGTGCCGACATGACGGAGACGGAGCTGAGTGAGGCGCTGGATCGTGGAGACCCTTTGAACTGGGCCTACACCTATGCGGGTGAGGATGCGTGGATTACGACGTATGGCCTAGTACCGGGCTCGTATGTCGTCTATGCGGTGGACGTGAGCGGCAATATCTCCAATCCGACCGGAGTGGTGCAGGTTAGATCGGGTGATGGACGCTTGTATGGATACGCTTATGACGTGAATGGCGAAACGATTACCAATGCGCTGCTTACGGTTGAGTACGCTGATGGCCAGACCGCAGAAGCGTATACCGACGACGAAGGTCTGTTCGACCTTACAGGACTGCGCACAGAGGTAGCGTTCGATGTCACTCTGCTGAAGGAAGGCTTCATGGAGGCGAAGCTTCACAACATGAAGCTCAGCTCGGGGCAGAGCCTGCTGGTGAGCATGGAGACGGTGAGCACAGAACCGGTGATGACCGTTGGCGATCTGTCATATGCCATCGATACGGATGCTATTGCCATTCCTGTGAATGTGCCGAGCTACGAGGGGACGATTCAGCGGGGCGCTGCGCCGCTGTACATGTTCCGTGGAGGCTCAGACTCGACACAGACGGCCTTTGTGGTCAATATCGAGCAGCTGCAGGCGGCTCTGCTGGACCCGGATGTGAGCGATATATTCGTAGTGGAGAGCATTGACGCTCCGTATGACACGGTGACGTTCCCTGATCGTGCAATCAAGCTATATAGTGACGAGCTGATGTATATTGAAGTGCAGGACTTCGCCAATACTCCGAACGGCACCCTGTATAACGTCAACCTGTATCCGGACAAAATCGCACCGACACTCGAGGTCACAGAGACGATTGCGGTGATCGGACAGACGGTGCTGAAGGTCAAGAGCTCGGAAGCGGGATACGTCTATCTGGTGCATGAGGATATTAGCTATACGGATGGAGATTCGCTGTGGGAGGCGTTGCTTGATTATACATCCAATTATGGGAAGATCACGTATACGTATGTAACACCTGACGGTCTGCAAGCTCCAACTTATTCCGGACTGCTGTATACGGATTATCTCGTTCCTGGCAGCTACCGCGTGGTGGCAGCGGACAACGCTGGCCTTGTGTCGGAGCCGAAGCCGATCATGGTGGTGGAGGATACGTATGCACCGATCTTCCTGAGCCTGTCACCTGGATCGATCTATCCGGGGGATGCGCTGACGGTCACACTTAGCGAGAGTGCGGACCTATATCTTGTACCGAAGGGTATGCAGTGGACGAGAGAGGAGATTGTACAGAACGGCCAGTATGTACAGTATGTAACGGGTAACACGGTTACAGAGCTGAATACAGAATACTTCCCAGCCGGCTCCTACGAGCTGTATGCGATAGATAGTGAAAATAATGTCTCCGCTCCGTCCCCTGCGTTCAGCGTGCAATACTCGCCGTCTCAGGCGCTGGATCTGATCCGCAATCATGAGGCGTATCAGGTTACGGCGGAGTGGCTACAGGCCGCAGGTATAAGCAACGTGCATAGCGCGGAGCTGGATGTATACCAGTACGCCATCGCTAACGGAGCAGAGGAGTTAGCCGCTGCGAACGATTCTGCAGCTGTCGTGCTGCTGCAGGATTGGATTGATCGCGCCAACTCGGGAACGATCATCCAGAGGGCGCTGATAACGGAGGTCTGGTCTGATGTCTCAGCGGGCACCTTCTCCGCCTATATGTTGACCGGTGTGACGGATAGTAACTTCAAGGTCGTGAAGAAGCAGTTGATTCGTGAGTTTACGTCCTTCGCCAATGACGGGAATCTATTCACACTCGCACAGCTGCAGGCCATCATACAGAAGGCGGCCCCTTATTACTCGGCGCAGATGAGCTATTCGCACCTCGCAGGAGTGACGCCGGGCAGCCCAGGGTCGAAGCAGGTGCAGCTGTCGATCAAGGTTGCCAATGCAGATGGACTTGCGCTGGATGGCTTCACTGAGGAAGCGTTCAGCGTCACGATTGACGGGACGCCGGTCACGTTTGCGACCGATTCACGGTTCACGGACTTTAATGCGATAGGCGGAGGGCTGTACGAGGTTACTTTCGTAGGGGAAGAGGACTTCCAGCTGTATTCGCTTCTCGATCTGAAGGTGCATAACGTGCCGATTCAGTCGAGTGAGCTTCATGTTCGTATGCCGGACTCACCGTTAGTTGCTACCATTAATATGGAGCTAGGAATGGGTGGCTTCACCGAGGTGATCCCACTAACGTTCACGAATGCGGGCATTGTCGGCGTAACGGAAGGGAACCTGCAGCATGTGGAGCAGCAGCTGTTATATGCTTATGTGACAGCTGGTGGAGACTTGAGCGGCGAAGAGATGCAGCAGGTCGTGAATGGTGTACTCCTGATCGAGTCGATTCAATATGAGGATACGTCGGTAACCGTGACGTTCCGAGCCAGCTTGACTGACGGTCATGACGTTGTTCGTAACGATGCCTATCGACTCTCCAGCGATGGAGTTGAAGTGTTCGGAGCTTCCGAGGTGACGACGCTGCCGGGGCGTGCGGTTCGAATGAACTTGAGCGGTGCGCTGGATGCAGATCATCCGATCACGCTGCGGTACAAGGATGAGCCTGGTAACACAGACCCGCTGTATGTGAACGGCGAGCGAATCGGTACCTACATGTACACCATCCTGCACAACCCGCTTCGCCATATTACGCTAGCCGCGCAGCAATGGAATGAGAGCTCAGGTGAATGGCCGATCTATGTGAATGAGTGGTTGTTCCAGGAGCTCGGCATTATGGGTTATGAGGATTCGTCTAATGCGATGAAGAATGCGCTGTTGTATCAGGCGATGATTAACATGGAGGCTCATAGCCTGACGGCCCAGCAAGTGCAGGCAGCGCTGCAGGGAATGGTAGAGGTTGAGCAGGCCTTTACCTATGAAGGCAGTGATGAGATTACGGTATATATGAACCAGTCGCTGTATATGAATTCCGTTGACTTGTCTCGATTCCGGGTGTACCAGCCATTCAGTATGGTACCGCTGACGGTCGTGTATGCCGAGGTGAATACGAGTCAGATGCTGTTGATTCGCGTGCAGGAGCCGCTTAATCAGCACGGCGGGCCGGTCTTCATCGAGTATGATGGAGAGAGTGAAACGGGTGATCGATTGACCGCCGAGTCCGAGGAGTTCATCCCATCGTGGGGTGCGGTTCGGGTTCAGCTAATTCCGCCATTATAAGTTCGATGAGATAAGGGAAATAACGAAACCCCCAAGCGGGCCGGCTCGTAGAGCCGGATTCGCTTGGGGGTTTTGTTGTTAGGAGGCGGAAGGTAAGCTGTAGACCAGCATGTTATTGCTTGTTATTGCAGGAAGAACGACAGCGTCGTGCGAGCTGTAAGCTGCGTCAGCTACCCTAGCCTTTACTGTGATCAGTGTATTCGAATCGGATGAATCAGCCACCCAGGTAAAGGCGAACTGTCCTTCTGAATCAGCGCGGGTATCGTAGTTACCTCTTGTGGTGAACAACGTGATATCCGCGTATGTATCGCCAATTCCAGACAATTTCCAGTAACCATTCTCGTACACCACGCTTGTGATGGTAGGTGCCACTATGTATGTGGTCGGGAGTTGTACATAGACAGCGTCACTGATTGATTGGTTCGAGCTGCGAGCAGTGATATAGATCATGTTATTCTCAGATGTGTGGAGAGGCAATGGGAAGATGAAGTAGCCGTCGTATTCAACGTCTGCGATACGTTCATCGATCTGTTCTCCTGCTGCATTCCACATGATCACGTGTGACCACGGCTCGGCGTATCCTTCAAACCAAGAGTGCTCGTTGTTATAGACGACAGTGGTTATGGTAGGAGCAGCCGACTTCTGCAAGTAAGGCAACTTCACTTCAACCACTGCGCTTACGGTTTTCAGATCGGACTTTGCAGTAAGGAGAAGGGTCTCTCCTTCCACTGCATCTTTGTACGGCACATAGAGCTCGAACCTACTCGTCCCATTCATGCCTGTGCTGGGAACGAAAGCTTGACCGATCTTTAAGCCGTTCGTGCGGACAGCAGTTATAGTGGTCCCAGCTTCTGCTGTTCCACTAATCATGTACCTGCCCCACTGGTCATATACAACTTCGGTTACTGTAGGCGCAGGAGTCACTGGCCATGCTTGCAGCGTGAGCGTAAGTGGCTCACTAGCAAGCTTGCCAAGAGCTTGTGCCTGTAAGATGACCTGCTCTCCGAGGAGAGCAGGATTACTTAAGTACAAGTAGAACGAGCCGTCATAGTTGCTCGCTGAGGCTGAAGCGAGCTGCGTGCCGTCCAAGCGCTTGAGCGTCAGTAGGGCACTCGGCTGTGATTTGCCATACACTTGATCGTACACTGACCTGTACACGGTCGGTGTAGCAGTCAACTCTGTTATTGGCAGAATGGTAATCTCGACAGGTAGACTTTCTTTATACACGGAGGAGGAGACCGTCATGTAGAGCTTGTCTCCTGCCTTCATCCCGTACAGATCAGACTTCCATACGGTCAAGCTGTATTGCCCGTACATATTGGTGTAGGTCGTGCGAACGTTATCGTTATCTGCTCGCTTCAGATAGATCGTTGCATTAGGTATTGCAATGCCAGTAAGCTGTCCACCATCCGTATATATCCAGCCGGTCACAGTTGGAGCAGTTGCTCGGGGTGACGCCATAATCGTTACGCTGACAGGTGCGCTCTCAAGCTTGCCAATCACATCCGCGGTTATGGTCCATACTTGGCCTGCGGTGTTCGTGCCATACACATAGAAGTAGTAAAAACCATTAGTGGAAGATGCAACCGTTGTGCTGTTTGATCCATCTGCACGATGGAGTCGAACGCTGGCACCTGGTTCCGCGTACCCAGACAGGTAGCCGCCGCCATGCTCATAAACCGTGCCTGTTACGGTTGGTGTGGCAGTCGTACCTTGTACCTTCATGATCGTTAACGTGACAGGTAAGCTGTTATGCTTGCCTGTCACTCTGGCTGTGACAACAAGGGTGTCGCCCTCAATGAATGTAGAGTCTGAATAGATCTTCAATACATGAGTATGCAATGTGCCGTAAGAGTAATCCAATGAGTAAGACACACTGTCGCCATTGCTTCGTTTTACATCTACTGAAGCATTCGGCTCCAACTTCACCGCGAGCAGTCCGCCATCCGTATAGACAGCACCGATTACAGTAGGTGTAGCAGTTAGCGGAGCCGCTTTAACGGTCACTGGAGTCGGTGCACTTTCCGTTTTGCCGAAGGCGTCGGCAGTCAGAGTCAGAATATCTCCGGCCTTGAACTCATCGTATAGATTGAAGGAGAACTGGCCGTCGTACGCCGAGGCATACACCGTCTGACTATATTGAGGTGCTGCCATTAGGCGGACGGTTGCACCGGGCTCTGTTCTTCCGCTCAGCACTCCGTTCAGCTCATAGACCGTACTCGTAACCGTCGGAACAGCTGTTATGCCTTGAACCTTGTATACGGTTAACGTCACTGGGGTGCTCTTCTTGTACCCCCATGCCTTGGCCGTAAGCTTCAAGACCGCACCTTCCATCAGCTGAGAAGCATGTGTAAGATTCACCGTTAAGCTATAGTCGTAGGTCGGATAATAATTGTACTCTAGCGAGAATGGAACCAGGGTCCCGTTACTGCGAGTCAGCTCCAGTGTTGCGCTGGATTCATACTGGACGCGTAGCGCTCCGCCGTCGGTGTACACACTTCCCGTTACCACCTGCGGCGTCTGGGTTAATGGAGACGCCTTGACCATGATCGTCACCGGGTCGCTCTTGACCTTGGAAGAGGCTCGGGCTGTTAAGCTAAGCTTCTCCCCCGCAGTGAGCGATAGCGAGTTGTTGTATTGATGGATGCTAAAATAACCGTTGGAATAAGTCTGCACGCTATGCAGCAGCGTTCCATCTTCTCTCTGAAGAAGAATCTGTGAGTACGGCTCCGTATAGCCCCATAGATCCTTCGATTCCTCGTATACCGCTCCATATACGGTTGGTGTTGAAGTCTTCGGAGATGCAAGCACCGTGAGCATCACAGGCGAGCTCTCCGTGCGCCCGAATGTATCGGCGGTCACCTTCAGTGCTTCGCCTGCGGACAGGTCAAGCCACTCTGGATGTAAGGAGAACGACCCTTGCAGGTTGGCTGTAGCTGAGGCCATGCTGCCCGTCTTGACCCGGGTTACAGTGATCTTGGACCACGGTTCAGCCAGTCCTGTCAGCTGCGGTGTGAGCTCGTATACGTTGCTCGTAACTGTCGGTGTCTTCGTTGCGCCTGCTATGGGTTGTATGGTTACCTTCACACGCTCCGAGTCGCCGTGGTCAGGGGTTCTGGCCAACACATACAGCTCGGTAAGCATCGAGAGACGGTCCACCATATCACTGGTGACGGTCACAGAAGTTAGGCCAACTCCATTGGCCTGCGTGGTGTGCAGGTTCGTACCGCTATGGTCTTGTAGCATGACATGGGCATACGGTGCAGTTGTCACAGTCAATACCCCGCCATCTGCATAGACAAGGCCAGTTACCGTTGGAGCTGCGCTTGCAGGTGAACTGAGAACGGTGACGACGGCAGGTACGCTCCACTTGTGGTTTTGGCGCCTTGCTGTCACGAACAATTGATCTCCTGCAACAAGTTGAATGCCAGGGATCAATTCAACGGGTGCGGGACCGCTCGAATAGATGTAGCTATATGCGAGAAATCTTCCACGATTGTCCGTAATTTCAATACTGTTTCCTGGCTCCGTCGTTACCCAAACTCGGGTGGATGCTTCATAGACCAGGCTTGTGACCGTTGGCGTTGCTGTGCGAGGGCTTGGTAGAACGGTCACGGTCTTCGGTGCTGCGGGCGACTTCCCATAAGCGTCCGCAGCTACGATGACCTGCTCCGGCAGATCTCCGAGCCATACTTCGAAGTAGCGATCGTACCTAGCATCGGCATACCCGAGCAGATGTCCGCTCAGAGTCGTCACCTCCACACGAGCGTGAGGCTCGGACAGGCCCGTGACAACATACTCCGAGTCGAATACCTCGAACACAACCGTGGAGGCCGTTACCCGCTCCTCTGTAATGGGACGAACCTTAACAGCTACAGGCTGGCTATAGTTGAAGCTACTATTTGGCTTGTAGTACACGTACAGGGTATCATCTGCTGAGAATGTTTCGTGTGCATACGTGGACGCTCTGTACCTCCCGTCGTATTCAACCTCGCCTTCGCCTACTGTTAAGCCTTCCTTGTTCTTCAAGACGATGGAGCGGTAAGGATAATCTCCGTAGCCTTCAGATGCGTCGGACTGAACAGGAGGGATCGCTCCACCACTGTAGCCGCCACCGCTACCTCCATTCCATAAATAAGAAGAAGGCACAAGACCGTACAGTATGCCGCCGTCCGTATAGACAACTCCGGTTACCGTCGGTTCCATCGCTTGCTGCAAGTCAGGATGGAAGAACACACCTTGCATGTGGCGTTGACCGCTTTCTGACACAGCCGTTACCGTGATCTGGTAGGGCTCGTACTTCAGACCCTTCCCCGTGCTATCCTTCGTATCGGCTGAGCCTTGCCACTTCCCTGTTGTGTTGTCGGTGAAGACGGCTACAGGATGATGCTGTGAAGGATCTACTTTTACCCCGTAAGGTAAGATATAGATCTCCTGCTTGCTCGCCTCCGTCCATACCGACGGCTTCCATGCAACGGTAAAGTCGCGTCCATCGATACCAGGCTCCGTGTCCAGATCCATAGCGTCCACTCGTTTTGGCTTAAGACCTACAGTGAACGCGTGTTGACTTATGATGGACTGATCCGCTAGTCGAATGACTTGCAGCTCATAGTCCGCTCCGAGCTTGGCCAGCTCCTTGTGCCCGACCACCTCGTATTTGTTATCCGAATAGGTCTTCAATCTTGTCATTCGAATGATGCCCCCATCCGCTTGACGAACAAGCTGGACGTAATAGGCTTGGTCCTCGCGTAAGAACTGGACAGGCTCATTCGGGACGGACATAGGCGTGACCTTACTTGAACCACGGAAGGAGATCTGCACTCCTGACAATGTAACATGACTCGTGGAGTAGCGCTCCTCTTGCAAGAGTCCGACACTGTCAATCCAATCTACGGCGCCTACTGGCGTCGGAACAACACGAATGTCAAAGCTGCGAGTAGTCGACACATCATGCTTCTGTATCGTTGCCGTCAGCTGCACGATGACATCCGCAGAGCCCGGTGCAGGAAGCGTCACCTGGCCATTCGGAGCGACAATGCTCGGATGACTGGACGTCCAGCTGATGGTCGTGTTCGCAATGCCTTTGGCCGGCAGTGTGATGCTTTGGTTGACCATCTGTGCGGAGTTACCTGCAGCGTACCCGATCTTCAGCTTATCGCTGGCCGCCGCCAGCCCCAGCTTGCGAATCGCTTGCTCCAGCTGCTGCAGCTTCTGCTTGTACGAAGACTCGATCTGCCCAACATCCTTAAGCGCTTCGTACAGATCCAGCTTCAGACGAGCCTTCCAGATCTGGTGATCGGCATCATCTGAATATACCGCCAGCTGAGTATGAACAGGGAGGGCGTCGATCGCACCTAACAGCTCCTGCCGCAGCTTATCCTTCACATTGTTGCTCGCGTTGACCTTAGCATTCTTATCAACCTCGGTCGGGATCGCAGCGATGGTGTCTGCGGAGCCATCAAGCGTTACGTCAGCTTCTAGCTTCAGATTGCCGATCTTGGCACCGTCACCAATATTCAGCTTAACATCCGCTGCTTCCTTAGCCACCTTCATCTCTTCGATGGTGCCGGAGCCGAGTAACGAGACCACAGCACTCTTGGACGAGACGACGAAGCTCAGCAGCTTCACGCCTTCAGACGAGTTAAGGGAGATGTTGCCGCCTTTCACTTCAAAGGAAGGTATGGACGTCTTGCCGCCATTCTTCGGCGGCTCAAGCTTAATGCTCGTACCTGCACTGTTGGTGTCGGCCGTCACTGTACTATTCATCTCACCGCGGAGCACAATCTCTACATTGTCCTTCTGCGGCTGCAGCTTAATCGGTCCGAACGTACCGCCGTTCGATTCCAGAGCCGCACCGGAATTGACGGTCGTATCGGCAATATCGGTATTGCCCTCAACGACGATCCGTACGGGATTCGTCTGGTTCGCTGCATTCACGCGAAGCTTGTTCTTCACCTTGGTGTCTGCGAAGTAGATCGAGTTCGAGGCGCCGGAGAGCACCTCGATCTCATCAGCCTGCACGTTCTGCAGCTTCACCTCACCCGTGGAGCCCGGATTCAATACCAGCTTGCCGTGAATGACCGCTGCTGGTGTTCCTTCGACCGGGCCGACAGGGGTCTGGCTGCCCTGGTTAATCTCCAATACGCCGTAATAGTCGCCGCTGGAGAGACTCGTTACGATCGTATGGACGCCTGTGAACGAAAGGGACGTAGCGGCGCCCTTGTAGCTCAGCGCATACGACTGACCCTTCGTCTGAGAGGACGTCTTCAACCGAACAAGGGTCTTATCGCTCGCGTTGAGCACAGCCTCATCCACGGTCAAGGCAGGGGTAAAAGCGAAGTCGCCCTTCGCGATCTCCTGCTCGGTTGCGGCGCGGTTCAGCTTCACCTGAACGTGTAGGTTATCCACCGCTTGCACGGATTGAACCGCTAGCGCAGCTGTACTACTGCCGCCGCCAGGGCCGCCAAAGCCACCGCCACCGCCGACTGCTGGAGAAGCAGGAGTATCCTTTTTCTCCTGCTTCGCGTCCTTGCTTGCCTCAGGGTCGAGCTTCATGCCCTTCTCCTTCAGCTCGGCTTGCTGAGTCTTGAATGTATAGGCAAGTCGAGCAAGCGCCTGCCGTTCCGCCTTCTGCTGCGGCGCGAACAGCAACGAGCCGTCCTCGCCGTTCATACCGCCGATGAAGCCGATCTTGTAGCCTAGCGCAACATGTGGCTGCGCCCAGGTCGAGATCTGCTCGCGGTCTGCGAACGGCAGCTCCGCCTTCGCCTTCTGCGCCGCACTCTCCAGCGCTAACGCTCGGACGAAGAAGACGACGAGCTGCTCGCGGGTGACGGAATCGTTCGGTGAGAACGATTCAGCCGATGTGCCGCTTGTGATGCCTGCCTGCACGAGCGCACCGACGAAGCCGGCATACCAGCTGTCTGGCGCTACGTCCTTG
Source organism: Paenibacillus sp. YYML68 (assembly GCF_027923405.1). Classification (NCBI taxonomy): domain Bacteria; kingdom Bacillati; phylum Bacillota; class Bacilli; order Caryophanales; family Paenibacillaceae; genus Paenibacillus; species Paenibacillus sp. YYML68. The sequence goes on from NZ_BQYI01000001.1 coordinate 583,892, forward strand.
AACGGCGCGGCTGCCTCGCGATTTTCCGCTAGACCTGTAGAAAGAGTGAGCACCTTGGCCATCTCTGCGCGTGTCATCGACTGGCGCGGTGCGAAAGCTCCGTTCTCGTAGCCGGTCAATACACGCTCCTTCACGAGCGCTTCAATCTCTGACTTGGCGTAAGAGTCCGCTATATCAGACAGAGTAATAGCTGTCGAAGTCTCAGTCGTAGTGCTTGCAGCAGCGTAGCTTGACCCGGCCATGACCGGCAAGCCTGACAGCAGACTGGTGAACAGCATCGTCCCGCTCAGCACCTTCGCAACATCCGACTGACAGCGCTTGATGGCGCTGCTCCAGACTGCGGAGAAGTCGCGGTTCTTATTGCGTATCTTAAGCTTGGTGGTTTCCACCGTATAACCTCCATTTATATATGTAATTTTCAAGGAGCTGCGGGATGTAGGGATCTCTGAAGGAGTTCCCTGTGCCCGGCTGGTCGTGCGGCAGCCAGTGCTTGAACGTCGGATGAGCTCGCCTCCAGCTTCCGTCTATCTCACAATCTAGCAATACATACCAGCAATAATTCCAAAATATATTATAGGAGAACTAGGACCAAAAAACTACACAGAAATACAAAAAATTACGAAAACTTTATTCTTTTACCTTTATCTCAAGCAATCGGAAGTGCATAACTACGGTTAATAAAGTCAACAAAACTTTAACAAGTTGAACAAAAATTTGAGCGTCTCGGTCCCCGTTTCCTGCTCGAAATTCGGTATAATCATAGCACGAACGCCAAAATGCAAGATTCGGGGTGGGTCAATTGTCTCAGAAGGACCGGAACATAGGCTACAGAAAGCTGTTCGCCAAGGAACTGCAGCTCGCCGAGGACGCGAAGCGAACAGTCGACGACCGGACCTTGGCGGTGGACGAGCTGTATATGCAGCATCAGCAGCTGGCCGAGCAGTATGAGAAGCTGCTGAAGACGACGATCAAGCTGTCCCGAATTAGTGACATACAGGGCAACACGCTGAAGGAGCAGGAGCTCGTCATCCAGACGGCGAACGATAATCTGAAGCGGCTGGAGCAGCTGCGCAAGCAGCTGATCGCCGATATTTCGCATGAGCTCGGCACGCCGATGGTCGCGGTGCAGGGCTATGTGAAGGCGATGCTGGACGGCGTCATCGGTCCAGAGGAGAAGTATCTTCAGCTCATATATGACAACGTGCTGAAGGTGAATCATCTGATTAAGGACTTGTTCCTGCTGTCTACGTATCAAGCCAATCAGACGCATTTCGAGCACGAGCGTGTGGAGGCGGCGCATTTTTTGAACCAGATGTGTGCGAAATATGTTCCGGATTGCGAGCGGTCCGGCATCGCGTTCGAGCTGGAGCCATGCAGCTTAACCTCCGTCATGACGCACGGCGACTATGCCATGATTGTCTGGTGCGATCCGATTCGTCTGGAGCAAGCGTTCGATAATGTGCTGCAGAATGCGGTTAAGTATACGAGGGAGGGTGGACGCATCAGCGTCGTCAGTGAATTTCAGCCGAAGTATGAAGGGGCGCTGCTCGGTCACTGGTTCGTCAAAATATCGGATACCGGCATCGGCATGGAGGAAGAGGAAGCGGGACTTGTGTTCGAGCGGTTCTATCGAAGCAAGCGTGCCAAGGCTCAAGGTATTCAGGGCAACGGCTTGGGACTCGCGATAACGAAGGAAATTATTCAGAAGCATGGAGGCGAGATCGGCGTGACAAGCAAGCCTGGCGAGGGGACGTCCTTCTTCATATTACTCCCCGCGGAACGGGTGGCGCGTGCCGATGGACAAGCAGGCTCCATGATGCAGGGGGGATACCGATGAACAGTCCGCTGTATGAGGTTCAGCGGTTTTTGCAAGAAAACCGCATTCTGATCAGCTTCACTGGTAAGTTGACGCAGGGCTTAATTGAAGAGTATGGCGCAGCAGTGAGGAAGTATCTGGAGAATGCAGAGCGGCCGACGAATGAGGTCCGCAGCATCTTCTCGATCTTCATTGAACAGACGCAGAACATTAACAATTACTGCAGCGGCCGGGAGCATAGCCCGTGGGCTGAGCAGCTGGCAAGGTCGAGTATTGTGACGATTGGGGAGGACAGCCTGGGACATTATATTTACTCAGGTAACCTGATGGAGACTGCAGACGTCGAGCCGCTGAAGCATACGCTCGATGAGCTGCTGAAGCTTGATAAGGATGGGCTGAAGCAGCTCTACAAGGCGAGGCTGCGCGAGGCAGTCGAGCCGGGCTCGCTTGGGGCAGGCATCGGACTGATCGACATGGCGAGGAAGGCGAAGCAGCCACTGGAGTACTCGTTCACGCCGATTGAGGGCGGTCTGACGTTTTTCACGTTGAAGGCGGTGGTGTGATGATGGATGTACGAGCAGGATTATATATAGAGGCGACGAAGAGTACGCCGCTCGTAAGCTTCGATGCGGAGGCTCATTCACTGCGAATTAGCGGAGAGTCGTACCCGGAGAATGCGTTCAAGTTCTACGAGCCGTTACTGCTGTGGGTCGATTCGTACTTGGCGGAGCTGGGGTCGGAAGAGGAAGTGAAGCTGGAGCTGCGGCTGTCATATATGAATACGAGCAGTACGAAGTGCTTCATGATGCTGCTGGAGAAGTTCGATGAGGCGTATGTAGCCGGTAAGCAGGTGCGGCTGATCTGGTACTGCAGCCCGGATAACGAGAGCGAGCAGGAATGTGCTGAGGAATTCAAGGAGGACCTGCGGCTGCCCTTCGACATCGTGCTGCAGGACGAGGCGTAACGCGTGATGAAGCACTATGATAAAGGGACGCTGCGGCTGATTGGCTTTGCCAGTCTCGTCATTATGTTCTCGATGCTGCTGATCGGCGCCATTGTCAATGGGTTCACGGAGAATGGGGTCGTCCGCAAGCTGAAGGAGAAGGATCTTCCGAGCATCGCACAAGGGATGGCGGCCAAGGTCGATGGTCGTATCGAGCGGGCGAAGGAGACGTCGCTCGTGCTGGCGGCTGATCCCGATGTCAAGGAATGGCTGCTCGCGGGTGAGCCATCGGATGAGCGTCAGCGGAAGGCGCTGCAGCGGCTGAGTGGATATGTTCAGCAACTCGGCTATAGCAGCTCGTTCATCGTCAGTGCAGGCACAGGTAACTATTGGGGGGAGAACGGCGGCTTGCTCGGCAAGGTGAGCCGGGACGAGCCAGCTGACCAATGGTTCTACCGCTTCCTCAGCTCTGGAGAGCCACTGCAGGTCAATCTGGACTATAACAAGGAGCGGCAGGAGACGTTCGTCTTCACGAATGCGCTCATGATGGATGAGGCTCGTCCGCTGGCGGTTGTAGGCGTTGGGATGAGTCTCGTGGACCTCGCGGAGGAGTTCCGCCAGTTCAAGTATGGACAGACGAGCAGGCTATGGCTCATCAACGAAGAGGGATTCGTCATGCTGTCTGATCGGACGGACGATTACGGCAAGAATGTAACGGACTGGCTGGAGCCGAGCTTGACGGGAGTGTTGCTTGCATCCGGTAATCCAGCGCTGCAGACGTTCGAGCTTGAGGCTGCAGGGGGCGCCTTGACGGATCTGATCAGCTATCCGCTAGCTTCAACGAACTTGCGATTGCTGTTCCAGATTGAGCGGCAGGAGACGGTATCGTTCCTGAACCGGATTCAGCTGAACACGGTTGGGGTGGCTCTGATCTCGTTCGTGCTCATTCTGTTCCTGTTCTATTACGTCTCGCATCGATTGGTGAATCCGTTCGAGCGGGCGCTCCAGCTGAACGAGCAGCTGGAACGCAAGGTGCAGGCGCGCACCCGGGAGCTAGCCGAGCATAATGCGAAGCTGACCGACAGCATTGACTATGCGAGGCGTATTCAGGAGTCGCTGCTGCAGGGGGCGAAGGAGTTGCCCGGTACCGTGAAGGAGCACGTGCTCATCTACAAGCCACGAGACGGCGTCGGCGGCGACTTCCATTGGACGAAGCAGGTAGAGGGCGGCACGCTCATTGCGGTGGGCGACTGCACAGGTCACGGAGTGCCTGGGGCGCTCATGACGATGCTCGCCGTATCTCTGCTCGATCGTGTATCCGAGCAGGGAGATGGCCGCCAGCCTGCGCAGCTGCTTAGTCAGATGAACGTGCTCGTGAAGCAGCTGCTGCATCAGTCGGACGCGCAAGGGATGACTGATGACGGACTGGACTTGGGACTGTGCTTTGTCGCTGAGGATGGCCATCTGCTGCGCTACGCAGGGGCCAAGTGCTCGCTATACGTGCGCGAGGGGGACGGTATTCAAGTGCTGCGCGGCGAGCGCAGAGCGATCGGGTATCGCCGGACGCCTGCGGACTATCCGTTCCGCGATGAGGAGCTGCAGCTGTTGCCCGGCACCGTCTGCTATATGGCCACCGATGGATTCTTCGACCAGAACGGTGGCGAGAAGGGGCTTCCCTTCGGCAAGAAGCGGTTCATGGAGACGCTCGAGCGTGTCGGCGGTCTGTCGCTTCAAGAGCAGAGCGACACGCTGTGGCGGGAGCTTGTTCGCTACATGGGCGAGGAGGAGCAGCGGGACGATGTGACGCTGCTTGCGTTTCGGGCTTCGTGAGGTGAGTGGGGGGAGCGTATCACAACTGACGCCAATTAAAAAAACCTTGACTAGTCCAAACTTACCACCATTAATATATGGACATGACCTATGTACTTCGCGGTAAAGTCTGGTAGTTTATCGGATGGTGCGCAACCCAAAGAACCATCCGATCATGCTCCGGCCCAAATAAGTCAATAAGTCTTGCAAACTGCTGTACATGTGTGTCACAATCGATGTAGATTGGCTGTTGCCCTTTGTGGTGTGACATGCGGACCTGACAACGAGTGTGGAAGAGGCCACGAACCATTTCGCCGTGGGTGTAGCCTTCACCACTCGTTTTTTCTTTGTTTAATTCGTATAGAGCAACGGACAGCAGCGTTTCGGCTGTAAACAATAATTCGAAGTGTGCATGGTGATGGGCTTCAGTTTCGGAATGACACTTCTCCAAGGCGAGCTCCTGCTTGGCCGTACGGAAAAACACCTCGATCCGCCAACACTTCACGTAAGTACGCAAGGCTTCTTCAGGTGCATCGAAGCGGTTGCTGATGAGCAGGTCTTCGTTACCCAGTCAAATTGATGCTTTTCGAGAAAGGTGAAGAAGCCTTTACACAAGTACCAGCGGTCCATCGCAACCCAAAGACGGCACGTCGCAGATTCGCGTAGCATCAAGAGCATTTGCGCACTCTCCACGGTTTAATTGTTTGAATCTCGGTTTTGTAACGCTGACATTGGAAGACCACCTGTTATCTAGAAGATATACCTTGTGAAAAGGTATCCTTCGCAATTATTAGGTTGTTTTTCAAAAGTCAAGTGTTTTTTTGTTTTTGAGTACTACCAGTTAATTACTTCAACTGCATAGGTCATGTTATAATGACTACATTGTATAAATTTGTAATTTTAGCTGCTCCTGAATCAATTGCTGGTGGACGGCTTATTCAAGTACAACGTTTGACCGTATTATTTCCAGGGTGATTCATGTGCATATCTTGGTTAATCAACAAGCCTGGATAATTTAAATAAGAAGGGTGGTTTGTTTATGGAAATTGTAGACGTTCATACGTTAATAAGAGTTGTCCATGATGTGATAAATAAGCAAAAAATAACGGATATGCATACACATCTTTATCCCCCAAGCTTTGGTTCATTGTATCGTTATGGGATTGATCATGTTTTAACGTATCATTTTTTGGTAAATGAATATATGAGATGGAATGAAATATCCATAGAGGAATTCAGAGCCCTTTCTTTAGAAAAACAAGCTGATAGGATTTGGAATAAATTATTCATTAAGCAATCTCCGATTAGTGAGGGTGCTCGTGGCGTATTAACTGTGTTATCTGCCTTTGGATGTGATATGAAGTCGCGGGATTTGGATACTTATCGAAATCATATGTCTAGACAAACGCCTTTAAATCACCTTCAGAAAGTTCTAGAACTCTCAAATGTTAGTCATATTATTATGACTAATGATCCTTTTGATAATAATGAACGTCAATTTTGGTTGGAAGGAAGAAAGCCTGAAAGAGCGTATCACGCATCTTTGCGATTAGATAAATTGATTAGATATTATGGAAATCGTATTCAGCTGCTAAGAGACTGGGGGTATTCAGTAAGTGATTCATGGGATCAACATTCTATTGATGAGGTAAAGAGATTTTTGAGAGATTGGATTTATCTCACAAAACCAGTATATATGGGGGTTTCATTACCGCCTACTTATGAATACCCGGAGGATTCGCCTGTAAATCAAATGTTGAGGGATTGTGTGTTGCCTATTTCTTTAGAAACGGGGATTCCATTTGCATTGATGATTGGCACAAGAACAGATCCTAATCATCCATTACGAAACGGATCGTCTATTGTAGGAAAAGCTGGTATTCAATCGTTGGAAAGACTGTTTAAAGATTTTCCTCATAATCGGTTTATCGTTTCAATGCTTTCACGAGAAGATCAACATGAATTAACTGTATTGGCTAGAAAATTTAACAATTTATTAATTTTTGGATGTTGGTGGTTTCTAAACATGACCTATGCAGTTGAAGTAATTAACTGGTAGCATCTCAATCCAAAAAAAACACTTGACTTTTGAAAAACGGCCTAATAATTGCGAAGGATACCTTTTCACGAGGTATATCTTCTAGATAACAGGTGGTTTTCCAATGTCAGCGTTACAAAAACCGAGATTCAAACAATTAAACCATGGAGAGTGCGCAGGCGCACCCATACTGAAAAGCTTGTGGGAGCGGTTTGACCTTTCCCTCCTGCTCACACAATCCGGCATGATGAAAAGAAGCGGTACTCCGTCCTGGCTCATCTGCTTTCTGTATGTGATTGGCCTTGTCAGTAACTGCTCGTCTGTCGTTCAAATGGCGAGACTGGCCGAGCAAGATGCGCTTCTTAAAGTGATGTTCCAGCCATGGAAGCTTGCTCAGTATACGATGAGTCGGTTTCTCTCGAGCCCCTTCGCATGGACTACCTTTGGCAAAAAGCGAGTAGCAAGGCTTCAGCAGGATGAAGTCACTCGCCTGCAGGATGGGGATGTGATCAATCTGGACGATACGCATCTAGCTCATCCTTATGCCAAGCAGCTTCCTTTTTTAAGCTGGTTGTATGACTCGTCTAAGAAGACTTATGTGTGGGCGATGAATGTGGTCGTTCTTCAGGCCGTACTTCACAGCGGACTTGAATATCCGTTGTTTTACCGCGTATGGCACAAGTCTGAGCAGAAGAACGAAGGCTTGTCAAAGATCGATTTGGCCAAGCAAATGCTCTTGATGCTACGCGAATCGGCGACCTGCCGTCTTTGGGTTGCGATGGATCGCTGGTACTTGTGTAAAGGCTTCTTCGCCTTTCTCGAAAAGCATCAATTTGACTGGGTAACAAAGGCTAAACGCAACACGGCATTATTTCGTAAGGTCATCGAGCCTTGTACGGGTAGGGAGCGGTACGTTCCTGTGACCCCGATCATGCTCATCCGGGAAGTGTACGGGCAACTGGTTGCCGAGGGTGCGTCAGGACTGGTTTCACTTGCGATTCCTGACATCTACATGAAGCAGCCGCATCCTGTAACGAACCGCAGAGGCAAGCAAGTCAACAAGCAGCGCTATGTACAAATTGCCGCTGTAGCCGCCATGCGCTTAAAGGAAGACGATTCCGAGTTGCTCGAGACGGAGGAGGAAGCCCCCGCGACTTACAAGGGTGCCTACCTGCTCATCAGCAACCGCTTCGATGCGCCTGAAGAAGCCTTGCGTACTTACGTGAAGCGTTGGCGGATCGAGGTGTTTTTCCGTACGGCCAAGCAGGAGCTAGCCTTGGAGAAGTGTCATTCCGAAACTGAAGCCCATCACCATGCACACTTCGAATTATTGTTTACGGCCGAAACGTTGCTGTCCGTTGCTCTATACGAATTAAACAAAGAAAAAACGAGTGATGAAGGCTACACCCACGGCGAAATGGTTCGTGGCCTCTTCCACACTCGTTGTCAGGTCCGCATGTCACACCACAAAGGGCAACAGCGAATCTACATCGATTGTGACACACATGTACAGCAGTTTGCAAGACTTATTGATTTATTTTGGCCGGAGCATTATCGGATGGTTCTTTGGGTTGCGCATCATCCGATAAACTACCAGACCTTACCACGAAGTGCATAGGTCATGTTCTAAATAATCCTGTTCTAATTAATGAGATTGTACGTATGCATCTGGAAATGATCGGACCTACTACTGTGCCTATGCATTCAGATGCACAATGTATCACACACCTCATATATAAATGGAATCATCCAAAAAGACAGATTGCAGAGATATTGATTGACAAGTACAATGATATCCTTAAGACGGGCTGGGTTATTGACAAATGCGAAATCGAACGAGATATTGCGGATCTTTTCCATCATAATTTTTGGAGGTTCGTTGAATCGTCGAAGAGGTGACAATAACTGATGGCGATCTGCTCGATTCATGCAAAGACGCCGACGAAGCGCTCATGCTTCATCGGCGTCTTGTACAATATAGTGCGAGTCCTCGTCCACTTGAAGCCCAATCCCAATCTACAAGCTCTCAAGCCTTGAACAAGTACCCGGCCCCGCGAATGTTAAGCAAATATTGCGGATTGGCGGCGTTCGTCTCGATTTTCTTGCGCAGACTGCTAATATGGACGAAGATCGTGCGCGTATCGCCCGCGCTGTCGCTACCCCATACTTCCTTATAGAGCTGGTCTGGAGGGAACACTTGATTGGGGTGCGTGGCCAGATGGACCAGAAGCTGCATCTCCTTCACCGTCAGCCAGATCTCTCTCTCCTCGTCACGGACGCGCAGCTGCTGCGGGTCGATCTCGAAGCCGGCGATATGGATCGTCTCCGCTGCAGGAGCATCACCTGAGGGAGCATCCTGCGGACGCACACGGGCGAGTGGAGCGCGACGTAGATTGGCGTGCACTCGTGCGACGACGACGGCCGGGTCGAACGGCTTCTCGATATAATCGTCGCCGCCGAGCTCAAGGCCCCGTACGATGTCTCCCGAGGCCGTATTGCAGCTGATGAAGACGATCGGCACCTTCGAGTCGCTGCGAATGTGGCGGCACAACGTGTAGCCGTCCATATCGGGGAGCACGATGTCGAGCAGTACGAGGTCCGGCTGCTCCTTCCTGAAGTGGGTGAGTCCCTCCTCGCCGGTGCCGGCCTCGACGACTTGGAAGCCCTGGGCTTCCAGATATAGCTTCAGCAGCTGACGAATGTCATCGGTATCCTCGACAATTAATATTTTCTCATGGTTCATAGACGACACTTCCTTCAGAACGTAGAACGCTTCGGCTCGAACTTATAGCCGACGCCTCGAATATTATGAATATAAGTAGTCCGGGAAGGATGGGGCTCCAGCTTCTTCCGTAGGTTGCTGAGGTGAACGATGACCGTGCGGGTGTTGCCATTGCTCTCCATGCCCCATACCGCCTCGTACAGCTCCTCCAGCGTATAGACGGTGCCGGGACTGCGGGCGAGGAAGCTGAGCAGCTGAATCTCCTTCGTGACGAGCGGGAGCGCTTGTCCGTCCAGCATGACCTGGAACCGAATCGGATCGATCTCCAGGCTGTCGAATATCATGACCTCCTCCTTCGGGGGAGCTGAGACGGTCAAGGAGGTCTTCCATCTCCGATTGCGGCGGAAGATTGCAGAGCGTCTCAGGTTCGCTTGCACGCGGGCGGACAGCACCTTGGGATCGAACGGCTTCACGATATAATCGTCTGCACCAAGCTCCAGCCCATGAATGATGTCGGCGGGCTCGCCTCGGCTGCTGAGTAAGACAATCGGGACGTTGGAGTAGCTCCGAATTTCCGTTAGCGTATTCAGGCCGTCTTGAGTGTGTGCCCCAATGCCGAGAATGACCAAGTCGGGCTCCAGCTCCTCGTAGTGCAGAGCAGCATCCTTCATCGTCTGCGAGCGATGTACGTCGTACCCTTGCTGGGTTAGCTGCTCATGGACCAGCTGGAATATGTCAGGCTCTTCCTCGACGATCAGGATAGTCCGGTTCGCCACGGCTATACTCTCCTTTCCCAAGACATGCGCTTCTGGTCCGGTCGTTCTGCAGATGCTCTACAATGAGACGGTTCCTACATACTTCGCTATGATGAGTTCCGAGAATGCCTTGTACATGTCAGTATACCACAGTCTTAGGAAAATGCGCCAAGCCCAAAGAGCCGCAAGCTACAGCCCGCGGCCCCTTCTATTCTTATTCTTGCGTAATCAGCACCGTTCGAGTTGCCGCATCCCAGCCCACCTCGGCTCCGAGCGCTTCGCTGACGAAGCGGACCGGCACCATCGTGCCGTTCACAAGCTCAGCGGCTTGCACGAGTGTTAACGGCTCATCGTCCTTGATGGATGAATAGATGACTACATGAATTCGGCAACGATGGATTGAGTCCTCTTTTTCAGGCAGCGTCTTCCATAATTATTTAGGTATACCGATTTACTTAGGCAGCTCACTCGTACGATCTCGGAGCAATCGCTTATAGGTCTCAATGGCTATCGCTCGGGACGCCTTCAGATCGACGATCGCATGCGGCTGCGGCTTATGAATGTCCCGGTCCGACAGGTGGGCAAGCTCTGGCCGCCAGCGGCGGATGTACGCGCCCGTCGGGTTGTGCGTCTGGGACTGCGTCACTGGATTCATGATGCGGAAGTACGGCGCGGCGTCGAAGCCGAGCGAGGCGCACCAGAGCCAGCCGCCGCGGTTCAGCACGTTATCGTAATCGCTGAGCTTGAGGCGGAAGTAGCGCTCGCCGTAGTGGAACGGACAGCCGAGATTTTTGGCCAGGAACATGGCCGTAATCATCCGCAGCCGGTTCGGCATCCAGCCGGTCTCGATCAGCTCGGTCATCGCTGCGTCGATAATCGGGATGCCAGTGCGCGCCTCCGCCCACGCGGGGAAGTGGACGCTGTCCAGCTTCGACAGGTCGACCGTCTCCTCATAGCGGAAGAAGAGTGGGTCCAGCCTCGCCTGATATTGGTAAAAGTCGCGCCAAGCCAGCTGGCGCAGCCAAGGCTCGACCGCGAGAGGGCTCGCGATCAGCCGCTCGTATACGGAGCGAATGGAGATCGCTCCGACGTTCAGATGGCGGCTGAGACGGCTCGTGCCGTCGCGGTCATAGCGATCGCGCTCGCCCGCATAGCCGGGCAGCCGCTCCTCGAGGAAGCGGTCCAGCGCTTCCTCCGGCTCCTGCGCGGGCGCTGACGCAGCCGCGCCCGCAAGCGCAGGCCGCGCCTCCGCTGAGGCGGCGCGGCTGTGCACAGGCGGCCCGCCCTCGGCGAGGGCCGCGGCCAGCTCGGCTGGCGGCGCATAGCGCTCCGCCAGCCCGTCCGCGAGCGCGACCGTCGCGAGGTCGCGCACCGTCACGTGCGACGCGGGGCGCACCCGCTCGCTCACATATTCACGCCATCGCTTGTAGAATGGCGTGTACACCTTGTACGGCTGCTGGCGGCCGGACCAGCGCGCGAACTCACGGACGTCGGCGAGGCTCGCCTCCTCGAAGGCGGTGACCCGCACGCCGCGAGCCTCCGCCGCGGCGCGCAGCTCACGGTCGCGCTTCAGCGCATAGGGCGAGACGTCCTCGTGCAGCACGAGCTCGTCGATGTCCGGATGCGCGGCCAAGAGCCCCTGGAGCACGGCGCTCGGCTCGCCGTGCAGCACATGCAGCTGCGCACCGGCCTCGCGATACAGACGCGTAAGCCTTGCGGCGTGCTGCAGGAAGTTGACGCCGCTGTGCTCGGCGCTACGGCCGTTGCGCAGCAGCAACGGATCGAGTATGAGCACATGCAGTGAAGGCTGTGCGGCGGCACGTATATAATCGAACGCGGGCAAGTCGTCGATGCGCAAGTCTTTGCGGTGAATGAATAGCAGCATGAGGCCGTGCTCCTTTCTTAGGACGTCCGCGAGTCCGCTAGACGAAAGAAAGCTCCGGACGCTGGAGCTGCCCTGTCCTCGCACAAGGCGAAGGAACGGGGGCAAGTCCAAGTCAGAGCTTTCGAGATCATACGAAATTCAAGTGTGCTTCATAGCATCGCGACAGAACGAGCCGGCTTATTGGGTCGCTGGGTCCGTCATGAGCTGTGTGTACTGCTCCTCCGACAGAATGCGGCGAGCGGTCACATAGCGCTTCACGTAGTAGCTGTCCGACAGCTTCGTGATGACGACACCCTCATTCGTAGCGGAGTGATAGAACTTACCGTCGCCTACATAGACACCGACATGCGAGATGCCGCGGCCGTCTGTGTTGAAGAAGACGAGGTCGCCAGGACGCAAGTCGTTCTTATCGACGTGTGTGCCGAGCTGGGCTTGGCTCTTGGAGGAATGCGGCAGCTGAATGTTGAACTTGGCGAACACCCACGAGGTGTAGCCCGAGCAATCGAAGCCCTTCGTCGTCGTACCAGCCCACTTATAAGGAGAGCCCAGTCCGTCGTTAACCGCTGCGCTTAGCGGAGTTTCCGCCCATGCGCTTCCAACCGAAATCGTGCAAAACATAACTGCTGAGCATACAAAACCGACAAGCTTCTTCACTAAGAAGTTTCCCCTTCCGGTGCCTACGAGGTTAGCTTGAGGGTTCGGTTGAAGGTTCCCTATGATCACTGTCAAGCGAGATCAATTCACCCAAGATGGTTCCCCCGTTTTCTGCGTACAGAAATTCGGCAAAGTTTTCTAGTTAGTTTGTTGCAAGTACATGTATTCGAGCTTCGTTGTCGAAATCCTGCCGGTGTCACAAAACCGTCACATCTTAAGTGCATAAATGTGAAACCTGCCTACTTAGGTACTAGGACATGCGCCTAGAGACTCCCAATTGATACAGTCCACTTGTCGTTTTCCTGTATTTGACATCGAAACGTAGTTTCAATACAATCTGTAGTGTGAGGTATTCATCTATGAAAATACATCATTTCAAAGTTTACGAGAAAGGCTTGAACCGCTTCTTCGGCTCACTGGAGGCGAAGGTGCTCGAAATCTTATAGAAGGCGGCTTAGCCGTTGTCGATTCGCGAGGCACAGACGTGTCTCGAGTACCAGAACGAGTCATTGATTTTCAACACGGTGATGAGGGTGATGAACCGGCGGGCTGATTTTATACTACACCTCGTAGTGTGAATGATACATATCATACCTATATTAATGGAGGGAATTGGAATCATGAAACATGTGAAGCTGCTCGTATCCGCCAGTGTTCTATCTGTTGCTCTTGCGGGAGGCTATCTTGCCTTCGATTCTTACACCGGCAATAAAGTGGAGATCAAGGAGGTCATCTCGGCTGCGGCTTCGGCTTCCGCCAAGTCGAGCTCCGGTCAGCAGCTCACGAATGAGGCGATGAGTGGCATGTGGAACGTCGCTCCATCGTCTGAGGTGTACTTTTCCGTCACGACGTCGAAGTCTACCGTAAACTTTGTTGCGAAGGAAGTCGTAGGCAGCTGGACACTGGACGCGGCAGAGCCTGCGAAGTCCACGGCGGAGGGCTCGATTGCGATGAAGTCGATCAACTCGGGCAATGCGGATCGCGATGATCATGTTCGGGCTAAGGATTACTTCGATGTCGCTTCGTTCCCGAACGCCGTCTTCAAGGCGAAGTCGTTCAGCGGCTTGCCGCAGAGCTGGACGGAAGGCGAGAAGGTCAGCTTTCAGATGGTGGGGACACTGAGCGTGAAGGGGATCGAGAAGGAGGTAACGTTCAACAGCGATGCGCTTGTTGAGAACGGTCAGCTGAAGCTGGAGGGCAAGACGGTTGTGACGTTCGCGGATTTCGGATTGAAGAATCCTCACAACGTGCTGATGGAGACGCAGAACAACATTGATGTACAGCTGCGGCTTGTGCTGGAGAAGGCCGGGAGCTAAGCGTTCGTTCTAGCGAAGGACCAGTCTGTCATCGGGTAGTCTCTAGCTGGGCGTGGACGAGCCTCACGTCACGAAGAAGGGCTGTTCGGGAGGAAGCCGGTTATCGGCTTGCCCGAACAGCCCTTCGTTTATGTCGAGCCAGGCGCGACGGTGAAGCTACTTACGCCTTCTCCTGCCACAGCGCATATTGGACTCCGATAGCCCATACCTCGAAGAACGCTTGAGCGAGACGGAATGCCTGAATGCCTAGCAGGGCGATGAAGCCGGCCCAGATGAAGGCCGAGGTCATCGCGGTCGCCGTCACGAGCAGCGCCAGAGTGAGGACCGCGAGCGCCGTGATCGCGATGACGGGCAGGTAGCGGATGCAGAATACGATCGAGTAGAGCACGGAACGATCGCTTGCTTTTCCAATCTGGAGATACATGGTCATCAGCTTGATCAGCAGGGCGTATAGCATGTAGCCGGCGACGTATGGCAGCAACGCAACGCCTAGGCTCGTATAGGAGCTATGGGTGTCGAATTCCCGTGCTGCGAGCGGCAGCAGCCATACAAGCGGCAACAAGGTTGCTGTCAGCTGGACGATATAATAGAAGAAGTACGGCAGCGTCAGCTTGCGGATGCCCGCCACGAATCGGTAGCCTGCATTCAGGTCCCCGCGATGCATCGAGTAGTAGACGGCGGCGTTCAGCACCGGGTGGAGCACGAGTCGAAGCGCCAGCAAGGCGATCGCCCAGCCCGCAAGCGGCTCCAGCACGTCGGTCTTCATCAGCTGGAATTGTCCCTCGATCCAGAACAGCTTGACGGCTGTACCGGACAGCTCGGACGGATATCGGTGCAAGAGAGGGAGGACGACGGATTGAATGAGCTTATAGATGACGATGCTCCAGATCAGCTGATAGACGAATAACGCGAACACGGCGAAGGGCTGATTCCACGCGAGCGACATGCCTGATTTAAGACGATTCCACATTCATCCTCACCTCACCATACGACCCAGCCGATTAAGGTCTCGATTAATTTGACGGCCCCTAGATTCCAGCGAACGGCCAGCTTGTTGTCGACATCTGTCTTCATGAAATTGTTAATCCGCTTGTTCTCCAGCACCATCGTATATTGCGGGTCGATGCTCGCCCACTCGAGCGGTGCGGTGTGCGTCAGCTTGAAGATAACCTCGCTTTCGGTGCCGTTCCATGTCTTGTCCGTATGCGTACCGTCGGTAAAATGGAAGCGGACTGGCACCGTCGTGACCGTCGCCCCTAGCCGCCGCAGCTTCACGGCGCTGTCGTACAGCGTCGCTCCGCTCTCGGTCCGCTTGCTCGTCTGGATGCCGGCGACCTCGAAGTCGCTCATAAGCCCGCCGTATACATATTGGTCGAAGAAGTCGTTCCAGCTCGTCTTCGTCACGTCCTCGACGACTTGGCGGAAGTCCTCGGAGGCAGGGTGCTTGAACTTCCAGCGCTGGAAGTAGGTGCGCATGATGCGGTTCATCGTATCAGGACCGACCTCAGCCTCCATCGCCTGCAGCACGAGCTTCGCTCGGGTGTAGACGTTCTCGGCGTAATGCTGGTGCCCCTTGTAGCTCCACGCGTTCAGCTTCAGCGACGCGGGGTCGGTCATATAGCTCGCTTCGACGAGTCGGTTGGAACGAACGCCGTATTCCTTCTCCATCAGCTTATCCTCGGCGTAGGAGGTGAACCCTTCGTCCAGCCACGGCTCCTCGAATTCATTGCTCGCAATCATGCCATAGAAGAACTGGTGCCCGATCTCGTGCACGATGACGCGCTCCAGCTCAAGGCTTGGCTCCTCCCCGCCAGCTCCCCAGGAGGTGATGAGCGTCGGGTATTCCATCCCGCCTGCACCGTTGCCGTCCTCAGGCGGAACGACGATGGATAGCGTCGAATACGGGTAGCTGCCGTACCATTCGGAATAGCGGGCGAGCGCCTTCTTAGCCGCTGTCATATAGCGGGCCTTCAGATGCTCATGCTTCGGATCGAGGTACAGCTTGATTCGAACGCCAGGCAGATGCTGCGTCGCATACGGCTCCTCGACATAGACGAAGCTCGGTGACGCCGCCCAGGCGAAGTCATGCACATCATCGGCGTAGAACGTATACAGCTTCGTGGTGCCGTCGTCTGCGACTGGCTTCGTTGGGAAGCCTGTGGCGGCTACCGTGTAAGCGGACGGAACGCGTACCTTGACGTCATAGATGCCGAAGTCTGCATAGAACTCAGAGTTGCCATGATACTGGTGCAGGTTCCAGCCCTCCTCTGCCCGGCCGCGCGTCCCCTTCGACTCGTAGACCGCAAGCTTCGGGTACCACTGTCCGGCCATGACGAAGTCGCCGGCGTAGCCCATACGTGCGAACACCTGCGGCAGCTGTACGGTGAAGGACGTCTGCAGCGTTACCTGCTCGCCGGGCGCGACCGCCTTCGGCAGCGTGACCTTCAGCAGTGTGCGATCGTGCTTGTTGCCGTCGTCAGGCTGTACGAACTCGAGCTTGTCGCTCAGATCTGTAGCCGCACCGCTGATCAGCTTCAAGGATTGGAGCTGGATGCCGCCCGTGTTGTTCTCCTTGGTAGCGTCGTTGCGCAGCTTGCCGCCGGACTCCTGCATGAAGGTCGTCTTCTTCGATTCGAACGCATTCGCATACAGATGAAGGTATACCTCTTGAACGGGCAGCGTACCGGGATTGGTCCAGCTCATCGAGGACGTCGCTTGGATGAGCTTGCCCTCGGCATCGAGCTCGGCATTCATGTGGTACTCCACGATTCGATGCGACAGCGGCTTCGGCGCAGGCTTCTCCACCGGCTTCGCTGGCAGGCTAGGCGGTGCGGGCGGGGGGACAGCTGCCTCTTCCTCTCGTGCTCTTGCGCTCGTAGGCATGGCCCCATCCTCGGGTAGAAATAGCCCGGTGGAGGAGCCGTCCACAGCTCCTCGGGAGTGTGGCCAAGCAGGTGCAGCGACGACGGCGTGTCCGCCAGCTGCCTCTCCGCGCACGGGCTTGAGGGTGTTCAGGGCAAGCAACCCTTCCTTGCTGTCCTCGGGCTTGCCGGACAACGAGCTGGCAGTGCTGAAGGGCAGGTGCCAGCCTGCTTCCGTGTGTGTTATGCCTGTCCGGTTCTCATTCATGTCCATGACGCCTGGAAGAAGGACGGAGCCGAACGCGAGCGCGCTTACGCAGCCCCATATGACCATCGTGTTGCCTTTCTTCTTGTTCATCGATTTTCACCCCGTTGACAAGCATCTACAGCATGTATATGTAGGTGGACAGAAATCCATGAACAATAAATTGTCTTCGATCTCCTTTTCATGGATAATAAGAGGAAGGACCGCAGACGTTATGCAATAAGAAGTATCCTTGATTCAGAAGTTCAGGAAATGGAAGGTGGGCAACGATGGAGTCGAACAACAACCAGCAGGGACAGCCGGCCGCGGCGTCCGAGAAGAAGCTGCCGTCATTGAATATTGTAAGCAGCAAGGAGACGAAGCATCGCGGCTTCGGACAAGGGTCGATCGACCTGAGCCAGCTGTCGAGCGTCATTATTGATGGGGACGAGGCGTATCTCGACCTCGGCGCACTGCACGCGAAGAGCCGTGTGGAGAAGGGGATCAAGTTCGTACCGAACAAGGAGGACGCGCCTGGCGGCCGCACGTGCTGGATCGTCTGGGTCGCGGTGGACTTCAAGGAAGAGGGCAAATATTACGCAGGCGTCACCTCCTGCGAGATGACTGTCGATCCGGATAACCGCCGCGGGTGGAAGCTTCTCGCCGACCATGTGAACCGGATGGATCACGCGCTGAAGCGCCGCATCCTGCTCGATAACATCGGCGAGCACGAGAAGCAGCTGCTGAAGCAATTCCTGATCGACAACGATCCGGGCATGTGGGAGCGCTCGGGCGACGACCTGAAGGCGGCGCTGAGCTAGCTCTTCTGCTGCGTCCGTGGAAGCATTTTCTTTAATTTTGTCCATTATGTGACGGTCATTGTGCCGTTTTCCATAACGATGTATACTAACGCTAGTATATGCACCATATACTAGGACAGCAAAAAGGCAGACCAATGGTCTGCCTTTTTGTGTTGGATCAGAGCATGTCCCACCGCGAGACTTCTCCTCCTTGTGTGCAGCTCTAGTCCGAGCAAGGGAAATTGGAATAACACAAGCTCATATGGAAAGAAGCAAAGCGATTGCGTGAAAATCGGTGTATACTGTTTCCAATTTAACCATTAGATGCATGTTAAATGGAGGCGGCATGATGTCGAGTCAACAATCGCGAGCTGACTGGAAAGTGAATCTCATCGTCCTGAGCATGGGACAATTTTTAGTCATGAGCGGCATGACGATGATCATTCCGTTTCTTCCTTTATATCTGAAGGAAATGGACCCGACGATTGATATTCAAGACACGACCCTATGGGCCAGTTGGATTTTCGCGGCGAGCTACATCACTTCATTCTGCTTTCAGCCGCTATGGGGATATGTGTCAGACCGCTATGGACGGAAGCTGATGCTGCTCAGGTCGGGGCTAGGGATGGCGGTAGTTATTACATTAATGGGCTTCTGCACCTCGGCGTGGCAGCTTCTGGCCTTGCGTCTCCTTAATGGGGCTGTCGCCGGCTTTGCCCCTGTTGCGATCTCCTTGATGTCTGCGAATGCTCCCAAGGAGAAGACAGGCATGGCTATGGGGGTGCTGCAGTCCGCTAACGTTGCAGGAACCATCCTTGGGCCTATCATCGGAGGTCTATTAGCGGAAATGTTCGGCTTCAGGCCTATTTTCTACCTTACAGGTGTGCTGCTGCTGCTCGCGATGATTGTCGCTATGGTTCTCTTAAGGGAAGAGCACCAGCCTTCAGCCTCCAGCAAGCAGAAGCAAGGTCACGTCTCTTTCGGCGAGTCGGTGCGTGCTGTATTGAAGATCAAGACGCTTCTCGCCTTGTTCATCGTATCCTTCATCATTCAATTCAGTATACTGGCCACGATGCCCCAGCTTCCCGTGTTCGTCTATGAGCTGTATGGAGAAGCGACAGGACTTGCCCTGATGTCGGGTGTTGTAAGCGCTGCTGCAGGAATCACCACGATGCTGCTCGCTCCTGCTCTTGGCAAGTGGGGAGATCGCTTCGGTGCAGAGAAAGTTGTGTACGTATGCTTATTGGGAGCGGCCTTTACGAATTTGGCGCAAGCGTTGTGTGACAACATCTGGCAGCTCATCCTCATTCGGATGCTGCTCGGTTGCTTTATTGGCGGCTTGCTGCCCCCGGTCTACTCGCTGCTGCGCGCCTTCACGCTTAGAGGGCTGGAGAGTCAGACGGTCAGCTTGAACCAGAGTGTGCTGAATGCAGGGAGCTTGCTTGGACCGGTAGCAGGCGGCTTGTGCGCTAATTTAGTGTCGGTGCGGTTTGTGTTCGTACTGTGTGCCGTGCTCTTCTTGATCAACGCTATATGGCTGCGGACATTGAAGCTACATACAGCTCGCCAAGCGGAGACGTCTATGTAATTTACTAATAATTGGTAAAAAAGGAGCAGAACTCGTTCTGCTCCTGCTCGTTATCTCTGCAAGCCGACTAACGCTCGTGCTTGCCTCATGAAATGCTTGCACGACTTTCACGCACTAGCTGCTCCACCATCTCTTCAGATCATCCCACCACGATCGCTGCGCGTTGTCCGGATCAGCCTTCTCCGGCTCGGTCTTGGCTGGCTCCTTGCTGCAATATTCAATCGGCTCTGTTCCTTGAACGAACGCCTCAAGGCGTGACTTCGGACAGCTGTCGTTCGCGAGCTTCCCGGTCGCCGGATCGATATAGACGTGTGAGACGCCTTCGGGGATCGGGAACATCTTCGGCGGCACTGAAGCGAGCGTGCGCTCGGTGAACTCGGCGAAGATCGGCGCGGCGAGGTGGGACTCGACGGTGCCGAGCTTGCGGTCCTTGTCGTAGCCGACCCAGACGGCCGTTGACAGCTCTGGCGTGTACCCGACCATCCAGGCGTCGGTGTCGGTCGTGCCAGTCTTGCCGGCGACAGGGCGCTTAATGAGACGCGATACCCGACTGCCTGTGCCTCCCTGCTCGAAGACGCTCTCCATCAGATGCGTCATGACGTACGTATACGTGGGCTCGATGACCGTCTCTGAAGCGGGAGTCGCCTCGTACAGCACCTTGCCCCGTCGATCCTCGATTCGGACAATCGCAGTCGGCTCTACACGTACGCCCTGATTGGCGAGCGTGCTGAACGCGGACGCCATCTCGTACGGGCTCACCGGGAACGAGCCGAGCGCGAGCGATGGCAGCGGCTTCATCGGGCTCGTAATGCCGAAGCGCCGTGCCATCTCGATGACACGCTCTGGGCCAGCCTCCAGTACGGCATGGACGGCGAAGATGTTGTCCGACTTCGAGATCGCGGTGCGCAGATCAATGATGTCGAAATATTTATTCCCGTAATTGTTCGGTGTGTAGCTGCCTCTGCCCTCGTCGTAGGTGAACGTCGTTGGCTCGCTCTTGAACTGCGACACGGGAGTGAATTGCTTCTCCTTCATCGCAGTTAAATACACAATCGGCTTGAAGGAGGAGCCCGGCTGGCGCGTGCTGGCGAATACGCGATTGTACTGGTTCTGCGCATAGCTGCGACCGCCGACCATCGCCTTGATGTAGCCGGTACGCGGGTCAATGGCGATGAGCGCCGTCTGCAGCTCCGGATAAGACGCCAGCTGCTTCGTCACGACCTCCTCGGCGATCTTCTGCGCGTTCAGATCGAGCGTCGTGAAGATGCGCAGCCCCATCTCTTCATATTCGTTCTCCTCGATGCCGAGCAGCTCTGTCGCTTGACTGCGTACATAATCGCGGAAGTACGGGGCCGTCACCGTCGCCTTCTTATCCTCGAGAGGAACGATGTTCAGTGGCTCCGCTGCTGCAAGGTCCGCCTCCCGCTTCGTAATGTAGCCGGCCTCGACCATCGTGCCGAGGACGGTCTTTTGCCGATCGAGGGCGTTCTGCTTGTCATAGTACGGTGAATAGTAGCGGGGGCCCTTCGGCACGCCCGCCAGCAGCGCGCTCTCGGCAAGCGTCAGGTCCTTCGCATCCTTGTGGAAGAACAGCTGTGCGGCAGCCTGAATGCCGTAGGTCGAATGGCCGTAATAGATTTGGTTCAAGTACTGCTCCAGAATTTGCTCCTTATTCATCTGAAGCTCCATCTGTACGGCGTAATACGTTTCCTTCAGCTTCCGAGACCACGTCCGTTCATGGCTCAAGTACAGATTACGCGCGAGCTGCTGCGTGATCGTACCGGCGCCCTGCACCTTGGACATGCTCTTCAGGTTGACCCAGGCGGCGCGCGCGATGCCTTTCGGATCGAAGCCGTAATGATTATAGAAGCTGCGGTCCTCGATGGCCAGTGTAGCGGCGATGAGGCTTGGAGCCATTTCGCGAAGCGGCACGTTCTGTGAGTTCTTACCGCCGCCGTACGCCTCGATGAGCTGACTATTTACATCATAGAGATCCGACGACATCGTCATTTTGGACACGGGGAGAGCTTGAGAGCGCATGAACAGCACCATAATGATGCCGCAGGCCGCCCCTAATATAATGAAGGTGAATGAGAACGAAACGAATGACCTCCAGCGGCTTGTCCGACGCTTCCCGCGCTCCTCGGTGTCTGCGGCTCCTTTTGCGGACATAGCAACCCCTCCCTTGCGTCACGATTTGCTGGCAGCGTATGTACGCCTTCAGCACCTATTATTCAGTATGGAAAAACATAGATGGCTGTATTCATTGCAAGTGGCTGATGGACGTAATATTTTTATCTATTTGCATTTTTAGACAAATTCACTATAATACAATTGACTAATAACGCAGCGGTTTGACGATGAGAAAGGTGGACGGGCACTTATGGAATTATGGTATACGGAGAAGCAGACAGACAATTTTGGAATTACAGCTAAGATTCGCGAGACGCTGGTGACGGAGAAGACAGACTTTCAAGAGCTTGCGATGATCGATACGGTAGAGTGGGGCAAGATGCTTGTCCTCGATGGTATGGTGATGACGACGGTGAAGGATGAGTTCGTGTACCACGAGATGGTGGCGCACCCGGCGCTGCACACGCATCCGAATCCGAAGCATGTGCTCGTTGTCGGCGGCGGCGACGGTGGCGTTATTCGCGAGGTGCTGAAGCATCCTGAGGTAGAGAAGGCCGTGCTCGTTGAGATCGATGGCAAAGTAATTGAGTACTCGAAGCAATATTTGCCTTCGATTGCGGGCGAGCTGGACAACCCGCGCGTTGAAGTGATCGTGAACGACGGCTACATGCACATTCATGATCATAAGAACACGTACGATGTCATTATGGTAGACTCGACCGAGCCTGTAGGGCCGGCGGTCAATCTGTTCACGCAAGGCTTCTACAAGGGCATCTACGATGCTCTGAAGGAAGACGGGATCTTCGTGGCGCAGACGGACAACCCTTGGTTCAAGGCGGAGCTCATTCAGACGGTGAACCGTGACGTGAAGGAGATCTTCCCGATCGTGCGCGTCTATACGGCGAACATCCCGACGTACCCAAGCGGTCTGTGGACATTCACAATGGGCAGCAAGAAACATGACCCGCTGGCGGTGGACGAGACTGCGATTCCGGAGCTTGAGACGAAGTACTACACGCCTCGTCTGCATAAGGCTGCCTTCGCGCTGCCGAAGTTTGTCGAGGATTTGACGAAGTAAGAGACGGACTGCGGGAGCTCCTGCAGCTGACAAGACCGCTCCCTTCGCCTGCTTGCTGCAGGCTGAAGCGGGCGGTCTTTTTGTACATATAGCTTCTATCGGAGCAGGAAGGAGGTTGTTCATGGTGGAGGAGCATTCAGAAGCGGCGGGAAGAGTACCGGTCCGCATACAGCTCGAAAGTGTGGCAGCGGGCGAGCGAACGGTGCTGGAGCTGCGAGGGGAGCTGTCGACGCGCGGCGCCGCCTGCTACGTGCGGTATCAGGAGCCGGCCAGTGCGGGGATGGGCAGCACGACGACCACGATTCGCTGGCAAGCCGGTGAGGTGAGGGTCATCCGCTTCGGTGAGGTACGCTTCGAGCAAGTGTTCGTGCAAGGAAAGGAGCACACAGGGTATATGGTGACGCCGCATGGACGGATGGAGCTAGTGACGCGTACTCGGGAGGTCCAGGTTGAGTCTAGCTCCAGCCCGGCGTTGACGTATGCTGTCCATTGGTCCTACTCCCTGACGGTCATGGGGGAGGACGCGGGTCTCTATAGCTTGACATTGACGGTCTCGCCCGCAGCTTAGTCGTGTAGCATGAGCTTACTTGCTCGACCTCCGCAGGAGCCCCTTAATCGTACGGTAGGCGTGCAGCTCACGAATGCTCTTCTTCCTACCCGGTCGCGGGATGAGCCGGGCATGCTTGCGCAGCAGCGACCGGATACGGCCGGGCCGCAGCGCAGGCTTGAGCGCCAGCATGAGGGCAACGACGCCGCTGACATGGGACGTCGCCATCGAGGTGCCGCTCAGCTCATGGTATTTGCCGTTCAGCCACGTCGAATAGACGCGCTCGCCCGGCGCATAGATGTCGATCTGCTTCCCGTCATTGCTGAAGACGGCGATGCGTCCCTGCCGGTTCGTCGCGCCGACGGCGATCACCTGCGGCAGGCGGGCCGGATAATCGACCTCGGCGCGCTTGCCCTCATTGCCCGAGGAGGCGACGATGATGACGCCCCGCTCGTAGGCGTTAAGCACGGCAGACTCCAGCGCCTTGCTGTATGTCTTCATGCCGAAGCTCATGTTAATAATGTCCATGCCGTTCGCGACGCACCAGTCGATGCCCTTGACGATGTCCGATACGTAGGCACCGCCCTGATTGTCGAACGCTTTCACCGGATAAATAGCTGCAAGCGGGGCGACACCGATCAAGCCTCGATGGCGTGCCGTGGCGCTGATCGTACCGGCGATATGGGTGCCGTGACCGTTGTCGTCATAGGGGAGCTTATGCGGCTCTAGTAAATTAACGCCCCGCGACAGACAGTGCCGCAGGTCGGGATGGTTGTAATCCGCGCCGGTGTCGATGACGCCAATCCGGATGCGGGCCCCCTTGGTTCTGGGCCAGACGCGTGGTGCGCCAATATGACGGATGCCCCAGGGGATCACCGGCACTGACGCAGCGCTGCTGCCTTCGATCGTTCGCAGCTGCAGGCGAGGCTGGGCGACCCGGAGCTGAATGCGGATACGGGGGTCGGTCTCCACCGATCGGACGCAAGCTGCTGCGGTTAAGGTTTTCGATGCTGTCGTGCGCAGCGGACATGAGAAGGCTTGGATGAGAGGTAGCGGCAGTACCTGGGTCAGCTTCGGCACAGCAGTAGTCTTGCGTCGCAGCAGTCGTTCGAATTCGCTATATTGCCGCTTGCTCGCCAGTCGAATGATATGACGAGGCTCCGAGCCGTCCGACTGCTCCAGCGCTTGCTGCAGCCATTGTAGTAAGGCTGACGGATTCAATGTGCGATTCCTCCTCCCCGAATCGACAATGCATTGCTCGGCAGGGCGAAGCCGCTCGCCTGCTCTTCAAGAGGCATTTCGTTTATGTATCGTATGTAGGGTGATGTCCTTGCGTATAAACGGATGGCCTTGTTCGCAATAAATGGGTGCTGTGCCGTGTCAATACAGGCTCGGGAACATACGATAAAGCAGGAGGTGCAAACCATCTCCGAGCATAGCTATAAGGGTAAGGTGCGGCCGTTTCGGATCGTCTCCGGGCACACGTCCTTACGGGTACAGTCGGGACGAGGGATCCCGCTTTTCGGCATCGCTTCAGGTAGCGGAGCGCCGAGGGCGAGATCCTTTGTTTCGTTGCGCATGATGGGGCGGGGGATAGTTGCATTTTTACATAAAATAAGGTTTACTTATTGGTGATAAGTGTAACATGCAGTATAATGCAGCTGTGCTGCACTTGAACGTTCGATCATGTTGGAAGGGATGTGCCCAGGAATGTGTGCTCAGAACCTGCTTAAGATAAGCAACGAGCAAGCGAAGGAAATGCCGATGGTCGACCTGGCCTTCGAGCTGTTGAAGGCGGCCAATACACCTTATTATTACCGTGACCTGATGGCGGAGATTGCGAAGATTAAAGGCTTGTCCGAGGACGAAGTCATGCAAGTGATTGCTCAACTATATACGGAGATTAATATCGACGGGCGCTTCGCCTGCGTTGGCAAAAATCTATGGGGCCTCAAGCGCTGGTACCCTGTCGAGAAGTCTGAGGATGCGGTAGGCAGCGGCAAGCGTCCGCGCATTATCAACGACGAGGACGACGATCTCGACGATGAGGAGCTGTTCGCTGAAGAGGAGGACACCTTCGTCGAAGAGGAGGAATACGATTCCTTCGATACGCCGCGCGAAGATGATGAATTCGAGGCGGAAGAGGAGATCGAGGAGGAGTCTGAGTTCTTCGAGGAAGAGGAAGAAGCCGAGGAAGAGCTTGAGGGCGAATCGCTCGAGGATGACGAAGAAGCCGAAGACTTGGGCGAAGAGGACGGAGACGATTTGGACGACCAGAAGTAGTCCTGCGTACCCGCGTATGATCTTGACAGCACGTACGGTTCGGAGTAAACTATCTTTTGGGCTTTAGACGGAACCTAGTACGGATTAGGATCGAAATTCAGGTCTTTTCATGGAAAAGTGCCCCGCCGATGCGGGGGGCTTTTTCTTTTTTTTTAAAACGGTTAACGGAATCGATATAGCGGCATGTTAAACTTGGGAGGTATTACATAATGACAAAGTATATTTTCGTGACAGGAGGGGTCGTTTCCTCATTAGGTAAAGGAATTACCGCGGCCTCGCTCGGCAGATTGCTGAAAAACCGCGGCCTGAAGGTTACGATTCAGAAGTTCGACCCGTATATTAACGTGGACCCGGGGACGATGAGCCCTTACCAGCACGGCGAAGTATTCGTGACCGACGACGGTGCGGAAACGGACCTGGACCTGGGTCACTATGAACGCTTCATCGATATCAACCTTTCCAAGAACAGCAACGTGACGACAGGTAAGATCTATTCCTCCGTGATCGCGAAGGAGCGCCGCGGCGAATATTTGGGCGGTACGGTACAGGTTATTCCGCATATTACGAATGAGATCAAGGAGCGCGTCTTCCGCGCAGGCCGTGAGGCGCACTCCGATGTCGTCATTACCGAGATCGGCGGTACGGTCGGCGATATCGAGAGCTTGCCGTTCCTTGAGGCGATTCGTCAGATCAAGAGCGACATCGGTCGCGATAATGTGATGTACATTCACGTGACGCTGATCCCTTACCTGAAGGCAGCCGGTGAAGTGAAGACGAAGCCGACGCAGCACAGCGTCAAGGAGCTACGCAGCATCGGTATTCAGCCGCACGTCATCGTCTGCCGGACTGAGCATGCGCTCGCCGAAGATATGAAGCGCAAGCTGGCGCAATTCTGTGACGTAGATCCGAACGCGGTCGTTGAGTGCCGCGATGCCGAGACGCTGTACGAGGTGCCGATGATGCTCAGAGAACAGGGGCTCGACGATATCGTCGTGAACCATCTGAAGCTGACGACCAATGCGCCGGATATGACGGAGTGGGAGAAGCTCGTTCATCGCGTGAAGTCGCTGAAGACGACGACGGAGATCGCTATTGTTGGTAAATATGTTGCGCTGCATGACGCCTACCTCAGTATTGTGGAGGCACTGGGACACGCTGGCATCGACTGTGACACCGAGGTGAAGATTCGCTGGGTGAACGCGGAGGAGATCTATGACCACAATGTCGACGAGCTGCTCTCTGGCGTACAAGGAATTCTTGTTCCAGGCGGCTTCGGCGATCGCGGCATTGAAGGGAAGATCTCGGCAATCCGTTATGCGCGTGAGCAGAAGGTTCCGTTCTTCGGCATCTGTCTCGGTATGCAGGTAGCGGTGGTCGAGTATGCCCGTACGATGCTGAAGCTCGAAGGCGCGAACAGCTCGGAGATTCATCCGACGACGCCTTATCCGGTCATTGACCTGCTGCCTGAGCAGAAGGATATCGAGGACCTCGGTGGCACGATGCGTCTCGGTCTATACCCGTGCAAGCTGAAGGAAGGCTCGCTTGCGATGCGCTGCTACGATGACGAGCTCGTCTACGAGCGCCATCGTCATCGCTATGAGTTTAACAACGAATACCGTGACTCGATTGAAGCGGCGGGACTGATCATTTCCGGTACGAGCCCGGATGGACGTCTGGTTGAGATCGTTGAGTGTCCGGAGCATCCGTGGTTTTTGGCTGTGCAATTCCATCCGGAATTCACCTCCAGACCGAACCGCCCGCAGGCGCTGTTCAAGCACTTCGTACAGGCGGCGTACCAGCATAGCCGATAAGCGCCTGTATCAGTTTCGTTTCAAGCTTCTAAGCAGGTCAGAAAACCTTGCTTGATTTGTTAAACTTTTCAACATTTTTCGTTTTGGTGGCAGGAATCCTGTATGCCGTAGCGAATATTAGAGAGCAAGTACAAATCAGGGATCGGGTTTTCTAACCTTTCTTAAGTCTTTTTTTAGAAACGGAATGGAGGGTACCGCATGAAGAAGAAGCTGCTCATCGTAGATGATCAGAATGGCATCCGCATCCTGTTGATGGAAGTGTTCAGCAGTGAGGGATATGAGACGTATCAGGCTTCCAATGGTAAACTTGCACTTGAGATTGTACGTAATGTGACACCTGATTTGGTTCTGCTCGACATGAAGATTCCGGGTATGGACGGTCTTGATATTTTGAAGCATATCAAGAGCATCAATCCTGCGATTAAGGTAATCATGATGACGGCCTACGGTGAGCTCGACATGATCAAGGAAGCGACAGACCTTGGTGCGATCATGCATTTCACGAAGCCCTTTGACATTGATGAATTGCGACAGGCGGTTAACCACCAGCTTCGCTCGACCGGCAATAGCTCGTATGCAGTGGGATCCTGATAAAGGGTCTCTTTTTTCTGAAAAAGTTGCAGTTTAACCGTTTCACTCAAGGGTATTGCTGTTTAACGTTTCAGACTTTGTATGATATAATAGCGCAGTATGACGGAAGGACGACCGCTGTTCTTCGGCACGGTATACATATTAAGGAGGAGAGAATAGAATGCCATTAGTTTCAATGAACGAGTTTTTGCCGCAGGCTAAGGCTAACAAGTATGCGGTTGGGCAATTTAACATGAACAACCTTGAGTTCGCACAAGCCATTACTGAGGCAGCTCAAGAGCTGAATTCCCCGTTCATCTTCGGCGTATCTGAGGGTGCATTGAAGTACATGGGAATCGAGTTCACCGTTGCGATTGCAGAAGCAGCAGCGAAGAAGTCCGGACTTCCGATCGCGCTTCACTTGGATCATGGCAGCAGCTTTGAAGTCGCGATGAAGTGTATCCGCGCGGGCTTCAGCTCCGTTATGTTCGACGGCTCCCACTATTCCTTCGAGGAGAACGTTCGCTTGACGAAGGAAGTCGTGAAGGCGGCTCATGCGATGGGCGTGTCCGTAGAGGGCGAGCTCGGAACAATTGGTGGCGTTGAGGATGATATCTCTGTGGATGAGTCCGATGCGAACCTGGCGAAGCCGGAAGAAGCGATCCGCTTCTACGAAGAGACGGGTGTTGACTGTGTGGCGATCGCGGTAGGTACGGCGCACGGCATGTATGCAGGTGAGCCGAACATCCGCTTCGATATCATTGAGCAGGTAGCAAGCGCTATTCCGGTTCCGGTTGTATTACACGGCGGCTCCGGTGTACCGGATGAGATGATCAAGAGGTCGATTGCTGCTGGCGTAGGTAAGATTAACGTGAACACTGAGAATCAGGTCGCTTGCACGCAGACGATTCGCGACGTCTTGAACCAAGATGCGAAAGTATACGATCCTCGTAAATACCTCACACCTGCCCGCAAAGCAATGGTTGAAGTTGTGAAGTCCAAAATTGTTTTGTTCGGCAGCAGCAACCAAGCTTAATCATTTGTTGACATACGGGAAATACATCGATGCTACGGTGTATTTCCTTTCTCTCTTTTTATCTTCTCGCGAGCATGCTTCGTCGTGCACAGCAATTCGTCGCAGCATAGACCCCTTGTTACACTAATGTTTACGTTCTGTATATGTTAAATTTGTGTGTTATTTTCTTTTTGTTCTTTAAAGTGCTGAAGTAGGGGTAGGGGGAACGACATCGAAATGGAGAAATTGATGATTGCCGGCGGGCGTCCGCTGCGGGGAACGGTTCAGATCAGCGGTGCGAAGAATAGTGCAATTGCACTCATTCCGGCTGCCATACTATCGGAATCGACGGTAACGCTGGATAACTTGCCGGAGCTGAGCGATGTGGCTATCTATTGTGAGCTGCTGGAGGAGCTCGGCGCGACTGTCGAGCGTCAGCAAGACCAGTTGAAGATTGACCCTAGCCGGCTTGTTTCGAAGCCGATGCCTAACGGGAATGTGAAGAAGCTGCGCGCATCGTACTATTTGATGGGTGCACTGCTCGGAAGATTTGGGGAAGCGGTGATCGGCTTGCCGGGTGGCTGCAACTTTGAGCCAAGACCGATTGACCAGCACATTAAAGGGTTTGAGGCGCTCGGTGCGCAGGTTACGACGGAGAACGGTGCGCTGCATATTAAGGCGAAGCAGCTTCAAGGCGCCAAGATTTATTTGGATGTCGTCAGTGTAGGGGCGACCATTAATATTATGCTTGCGGCTTCACGGGCCAAGGGCGTCACAATTATCGAAAATGCGGCCAAAGAGCCTGAAATCATAGATGTAGCCACTTTATTGAACGCCATGGGCGCCAAAATCAAAGGTGCCGGTACGGAAAATATTCGGATCGAGGGTGTAGACAGCATGCACGGCTGCGTGCATTCGATCATACCCGACCGCATTCAAGCGGGCACGTACATGATTGCAGCTGCGGCTACGCGAGGGGATGTCATCATTGATAATGTCATTCCGAAGCATCTGGAGGCGCTGACCGCCAAGCTGCAAGAGATGGGCGTACATATATACGAAATGGATGAATCGATCCGCGTAGTTGGGCAGGCCGAGTATGAGAGCATTGATGTGAAGGCGCTCGTATATCCCGGCTTTGCCACTGATCTGCAGTCACCGATGAGCACGTTGCTTACTCAGACCAAGGGCGTCAGTATATTAAGTGATTACGTGTACTCGAACCGCTTCAAGCATATACCGGAGCTGGCTCGTATGGGAGCGAAGATTAAGCTCGAGGGTCGCTCGGCGATTATTGAAGGTGGTAAGCTCAGCGCGGCCAAGGTGAAGGCGACCGACCTGCGCGCAGGCGCCGCACTTGTCATTGCTGGATTAACGGTGGGCGACGGTGTTACCGAGGTAACCGGTGTCGAATATATCGATCGTGGCTACGATCATTTGGTTATGAATTTGTCCAATCTAGGCGCAGAGGTGTGGCGTCAGCAATCGTAGCTCGCGGATTGTAGATGACTGCCTTTGATGTGTATAGATTTTATCCGTTGTGGGCATTGCTAGAGTATATTTGGATTCGATAGACACTTTAATAGTTTGGTGGTTGGTACTTATATGGACATGCACCTGGCTCAGCTGGAAGCTCTTAAGCTCACCGAGCTGTATAAGCTTGCTAAGAAGCATCAAATTCCGTATTACGGTCAGATGAAGAAGAAGGAATTGATCTTTGCCATTCTTCGCGCTCAAGCAGAACAGGGCGGATTGATGTTTATGCAGGGCGTGCTTGACGTTCTGCAGGAGGGCTTCGGCTTCCTTCGCCCGATCAACTATTTACCTAGCTCAGAGGACATTTATATTTCAGCGTCGCAAATTCGGAGGTTCGATCTTCGTTCAGGCGACATCGTCTCCGGCAAGTGCCGTCCCCCGAAGGAGAATGAACGTTACTTTGGATTGCTGCACGTCGAAGCTGTGAATGGGGAAGATCCTGAGACCGCGGCGGAGCGGCTTCATTTCCCGGCACTTACCCCTCTGTACCCGCAAAAAAAGCTCGTGCTCGAAACATCCCCGACCAAGGTTTCCACTCGGTTAATGGATCTTCTCGCTCCCGTCGGCTTCGGCCAGCGCGGCTTGATCGTAGCTCCACCTAAGGCAGGTAAGACGCTTCTTCTGAAGGAAATTGCCAATAGCATCTCTCTGAATCATCCCGATGTGGAGCTGTTCGTGCTGCTCATTGACGAGCGGCCGGAAGAGGTTACGGACATGCAGCGCTCGGTGAAGGGCGAAGTGATCGCCTCTACGTTCGATGAGCTGCCGGAGAACCATATTAAGGTGGCAGAGCTCGTGCTGGAGCGCGCGCAGCGACTCGTCGAGCATAAGAAGGATGTCGTTATCCTGCTTGACAGCATCACTAGACTTGCCCGTGCCTACAACCTCGTCGTACCACCAACCGGACGTACGCTGTCTGGTGGTATCGACCCGGGTGCGTTCCACCGGCCGAAGCGATTCTTCGGCGCAGCGAGAAATATCGAGGAAGGCGGCAGTCTCACCATACTAGCGACGGCGTTGATCGAGACGGGCTCGCGTATGGACGATGTCATCTATGAGGAGTTCAAGGGGACAGGTAATCTTGAGCTGCACCTCGACCGCAAGCTGGCAGAGCGTCGTATATTCCCAGCTATCGACATTCGCAGGTCGGGAACGAGACGCGAGGAGATGCTGCTCACGAAGGAAGAGCTCGAGAAGGTATGGGCGATCCGCAAAAATATGAACGACTCTCACGAGTATACTGAGGCGTTCCTGAAGAAGTTTGCTGAAACGAAGACGAATCAAGAATTTATGGATGTACTCGAAAAGAACCCCGTTCCAGCTTCTGGTTCCGGCAGCGGTCCGGCATCTGGAGGCAGCGGGGGCGCCGCGCGGCGCGTGAAGCATCCTGTCTCCTAGGAGGACAGCCAGATGAAACTCGTTTATGCGGGAGCGGACGGACATGTGTACGATCATCCCGATTATATCGCGCTAGGGCGGCACGGGGAGCTAGTGACCGAGGTGCTGGAGGAGGAGCTGATCCCACTTCCTGAAGGTGCTACGCTCGTCAGCTTGCCGGACACTCGTCCGCTCGGCCTACATGCACGTACAGGCAATATGGAGGTAGTACCTGGCGACGTTCACGCTGTGGGCGCGCTTCTGCCACAAGGCTTCACCCGGCTACTGCTTCCCGGCTACGTGAAGGCGGATAAGGAGAAGGTGCTTCCCTTGTTCGGCTACACCGCTGTCGTCTGGAAGGACGACGGCTTCTACGTTGCGGCTGAGGCCTGTGACGATCCGGAGCGCTGGAATCCGCGTAACTGCGACCCCGATGAGCTAGAGGTCAAGGTGCAGGGCTTGCTTGCAGCGTATCCAGACAACAGACTGTATCAGCACTTGTCCAACTGTGCGCTGAATTATGAATGCTTGACAGCCTCCAACACGTTCCTGAGTCGCTGGGAAGGTGCAGTGCCGGTGTCGTTCTCCTGTAATGCGGGCTGCTTCGGCTGCATATCCGAGCAGCCTGACGATAGCGGCTTCCCGGCGCCGCAGACGCGAATGAATTTCAAGCCGACGGTCGATGAGGTTGTGCAGGTGATGCTGGAGCACCTGAAGACGCCGGAGAGCATCATCAGCTTCGGTCAAGGCTGCGAGGGCGAGCCTTCCACCCAAGCGAAGATTATAGTCGAAGCGATGCGAGAGGTGCGCAGCCGTACCCAGATCGGATATATCAATATCAATACGAATGCCGGCTTAACCGACCATATTCGTGCCATCGTTGATGCCGGTCTTGATCTGATGCGCGTCAGCACAATCAGTGCATTGGACGATCACTATAACGCCTACTACAAGCCACGCGGATATACGCTGAAGAACGTGGAGAAATCACTGCGCTATGCGGCGGACAAAGGTGTAGCGACGTCGATTAACTACCTGATCTTCCCTGGTGTAACCGACCGCGAGGAGGAGATGGAGGCGATGATCGAGTTCGTCAAGCGCACCGACCTGAAGCTCATCCAGCTTCGCAACTTGAATATTGATCCAGAGAGCTACCTGCAGCTGATCCCGCCTGCTCGGGGCGAGCGCTATGGCATGAAGCAGATGCTCGAGATTTTCCGTGAGGAGCTGCCAGGCGTTGTCCTGGGCTCGTATACACACGCACCGGACGAGCTGCTGAAGCTTCGTACGAAACAGTTGCAACAAGGCTAGCTGTCGTGATATAATCGCTTTTGTGTATTTACGATAACTCTGATTCACATGGTGTTTCAGGGCAAAAGAGGTGAAAGGTTCATGAAAGCAGGAATTCATCCGAAATACCACCAAACAACAGTTACTTGCGCTTGCGGTAACGTGTTTGAGACAGGATCGTTGAAGCAAAACCTCCGTGTAGAGATTTGCTCCAGCTGCCATCCATTCTTCACAGGTAAGCAGAAGTTCTTGGATGCAGGCGGTCGCGTCGATAAATTTAAGAAGAAATACGGCATCTAATGCACGTCCATTTGTTGCCAGCATAAGCACGCCTCTTGTGGCTATTCTAAGATTACATCAGATCTTAGTGCACAGGAGGTGTTTTTTATGTTCATCCGTTTAATCGTCGGTTGGCTTGGGTTGCTTCTGTTCATGCTTCCATTATTAAGTGCGTGTCAGGGCCAAGGGGGATCGAATGTGCGTTCGTATTCAAGGGACGGCGCACTCGGAATCACGGGCGTTAATCCGAATGTACCGCTGAACACAGGCTATCGGTACTACGCGGCCGATATGGCGATGCTGGAAGCGTCTGTGAAGGAGCATTATCCGAATATGGTCGTCGATCTGATTCGTACGAACGGTGTCGACATCAACATTCACTTAATTGCTCCGACTGGAATGTCGGAGGAGGAGATGCGAAGTGTGGAGGCGGAAGCGAATCAATACATGGCTGCGCAATCCCCTACCTACAACACGAAGGTTACGGTGATCGGTTCCAAATAATGCCCTCGAGTTGCTATTTCCCGCCGAATGAACTATACTAAGTCTTGCCGTGCTAGACGGGGAGGTAGCGGTGCCCTGTAACCCGCAATCCGCTGTAGCGGGGTCGAACGCCATCACGAGGTATTGCGATGTAAGGGTTGGGTTTTGAAGCCGGTGTTGA
This sequence comes from Paenibacillus sp. YYML68, assembly GCF_027923405.1. Lineage (NCBI taxonomy): Bacteria > Bacillati > Bacillota > Bacilli > Caryophanales > Paenibacillaceae > Paenibacillus > Paenibacillus sp. YYML68. Next base: position 617,906 of record NZ_BQYI01000001.1, read on the forward strand.
GAGCCGGGTCCTTCGCAATGGATGCCCGTGAACCTGGTCAGGTCCGGAAGGAAGCAGCCATAAGCGGGATGTTTCATGTGCCGAAGGGCAGCCTAGCTTGAGCTGGCGACAAAAATTCCACTTGGATCGTAATATCAAGGTTGGTGCACGGTTTTTACATACGTGTTGCCGTATCCACTACCGTACACACCATTTCGAGCTGAACAAGCTTGGAGTGGTGTTTTTGCTTTTTTGAGCTTTGTTGTCAATGTTCGTCATCATTAGCGGAAGGAAACTTGGGAAGTCAAGGAGAATGTATAGTTGACAAGTGAGCGAGATGCACTCAGTGAAATCGAAATGGAGGTAGAACTGTGCAGCATACTTTGTTATGGCAGCGTTTTACCGATATGTTCTTATCAGATGGCAGTCTTGGCGTTATTCTCGTTGATTCGAGTATGCTTGTAGTTGGGATCAGTGACCGTGCGTGCCGGGTGCTCGGGATGCTTCGGGAGCAGGTGTTGGGTCGACGTATGAAGGATATACTCCAGCATTTGTCCGAGGAGCATCCGTTCGTCGATTCCCGTATTGTGGATGGCAGAGTGGTTAGCAATATGGCCGTCACCTGGACGAACAATCAAGAGCGATTCGAGCTGCTCGTCGATACGAATGTGCTGAAGGACGAGGCTGGCGGCGTTGCTGGCGCTTGCGTCATATTTAAGGATGTAACGAATCTCCGTTCCTTGGAGGACCGATTCCAGCGTAGCGACAGACTTGCGATGATCAGTCAAATTGCCGCGGGTACAGCTCATGAGATTCGAAATCCGCTCACGGCGGTTAAGGGCTTTTTACAGGTTTTTCAGAAAATGTTCCAAGAGCAGGGTATGGACCGGGAGAATGGCTACACCGAGGTTATGCTGTCAGAGGTTAATCGCATTAATGAGCTTGTGAATGAATTTTTGCTCCTCAGCTCGCCAAGGAAAGCGAACTATGAGCGTGTCTCCATGTCAGAGGCTGTAGAAGAGCTAATGCCTGAGCTTCAGTCTGAAGCCGACATGAGGCGTACGAAGATTACATATGAGCGTGTGAGCCAGAACAGTAATTCCTTCATCTTGGCGGACAAAAATCATGTGAAGCAGCTATTGCTGCATATGGTGAGGAACGGAATCGAAGCCATGGGCGACGGTGGCGAGCTCGTCATCACGGAGAAGCGGCACGACGCCGAGGACAAGGTTATTGTTGAAATCCGGGATACTGGATCTGGCATACCGCTATATGTCATTGATAAAATATTTGATCCCTTCTTCACGACGAAGCAGGATGGCACAGGGCTAGGTCTATCGATCTGTCAGCGTATTGTCCATGATATCGGCGGGCACATCCGCGTATCGTCGAAGGGGTACGGAACGACCTTCACCATCATCCTCCCTATAGCGTGACAGCTTCAATCCTGCCGCCAAGTGTTGTATACTAGTAAGGATAAACGAGCAATGGAGAGGGCAAGATGGCACATATCGCGTTATATCGTACTTGGAGGCCGCAGTCATTCGAAGACATGGTCGGTCAGAAGCATATTGTCCAAACCTTACAGAACTCGCTTCGTGAAGGTCGGTTCAGCCATGCCTACTTGTTCAGCGGTCCTCGAGGCACCGGTAAAACGAGTGCGGCCAAAATTTTGGCCAAAGCTGTCAATTGCCAGAACGGCCCCGGCGTAGAGCCCTGCAATGAGTGTGAGGCTTGTCGGCGTATCACGGAAGGCTCCGTGATGGATGTAGTCGAGATCGACGCAGCCTCGAATCGAGGCGTGGAGGAAATTCGCGACATTCGTGATAAAGTCAAGTATGCCCCCACCGAGGTTCGCCAGAAGGTGTATATTATTGACGAGGTGCATATGCTGACGACAGAGGCGTTCAATGCGCTTCTGAAGACGCTGGAGGAGCCGCCTTCTCACGTCATGTTCATTTTGGCTACAACTGAGCCTCACCGATTGCCAGCAACGATTATATCCCGTTGTCAGCGATTCGACTTCCGCCGCGTTGCGTTAACCGAGCAGGTGGAGCGCTTACGCGAGGTGTGTGAGAAGGAAGGGATCGCGGCTGAAGAGGAGGCGCTTGCGTTCATTGCTCGTCTGTCGGATGGCGGCATGCGTGACGCGCTCAGCTTGCTGGATCAGGTGATCGCCTTCTCAGGAGCCAGAATTACTTATGACGATGTGTTATCCATCACGGGCGGCATGGCCTCGGACCAATTCGAGCAATTGGCGTATGCGGTTCAGGCTCGGGACATTGCGTCTGCGCTCGCACTCATTGATGCCTTCATGCAGGAGGGCAAGAGTGCGGATAAGTGTATGGAGAACCTGGTCTACTACTTCCGTGATCTGTTAATGGTTAAGCTGGTACCGAACTCGGACGCGCTGACGGAGAGAATTCTAGACGTGAGGCACTTCGCTAAGGTGGCGGACCAGTTCGAGGCAAGCTCACTGATGACGATGATCGATACGCTGAACCGCTACCAATCGGAGATGAAATATTCGGTGCAGCCGCAGACGATGCTGGAGATCGCCGTGATGAAGCTATGCAGCGGTGTCACTGCCGATTCAACTGGGGCGGCCACGACGAATGCTTCGGTAGAGCCTTCCGCATCCAGTGCGGTTGTGTCTCAACTATTGAATCGGATCGAACGCCTGGAGGGTCAGCTAGCTTCCATCGCCAGCAAGCAGAGTACAGCTCCGGCGGCGGGCTCTTCCTCGGGAGGTGGCTTCGGCGCGGCTGTGAGAGCTGCTTCGCCATCGGTTACCTCAAGGAAGACGCTGGATAAGATCGATGCATACGTGGCCGGACAGCAATCGCCCGAATTCCGTGAAGCGGCTAAGCTCTGGAGTCAAGTGCTGTCACGCGTGAAGGAAATGAAAATAACCGTGCATGCTTGGCTTGTCGATGGAGAGCCGGTATCGGCGGCTGATGGGAATCTGCTCGTTGCCTTCAAGAGCGCCATGCATCGTGAGACGACGGAGAAGCCTGCGAATAAGCAGCTGATCGAACAAGCGTTGCAGCACGTGCTGGGGCATCCGTATAAGCTCGTGACCGTCATGATGAAGGACTGGAGAGCTGCTGCCGATGCGAAGGTGCCGGAGCCTCCGAAGGAAGAGATGAAGCTGATCGCTGAGGATGAGCCTGGTAGCTCGCCGAAGGAAGAGTGGATTGATGAAGCGATTCAGCTGTTTGGCGAGGAGCTTGTCGTGATTAAGGATGAAGGCTGATCATTATAAACGATACATATAAGGAGAGATGACAAGATGAATAACATGAACCAGATGATGAAGCAGGTTAAGAAGATGCAGGAGCAGATGCTGAAGGCGCAAGAGGATCTGGCGGGCGTTACTGTCGAAGGTACAGCAGGCGGCGGTGTTGTCACAGTTACCGTTAATGGTCAGAAGAAAGTAATTGGCGTAGCCATTAAGCCAGAGGCAGTAGACCCAGACGATGTCGAAATGCTGCAGGATCTCGTGCTCACTGCCATTAATGATGCGATGACGAAGGCTGAGGAGACTGCCTCCAAAGAGATGTCGAAGCTTACTGGCGGCATGAACATTCCAGGCTTGTTCTAGGCTAAGTAGGTCGCTTCGCTTGCTGCAATCGCGGCATATTCGATAGTCATTGACCATACCAACTTGCAAGGGGCGACTGTGTTGTTTTACCCTGAACCGTTAGCGAAATTGATTGATTCCTTCTCACGACTGCCCGGAATCGGGCCGAAGACAGCCGGACGACTCGCCTTCCATGTGCTGCGTATGAAGGAGGACGATGTGGTCGATTTTGCGAAGGCGCTCGTCAATGTGAAGAGGAACTTGAACTACTGCTCCATCTGCTGCAATATTACGGACACAGACCCTTGCCGCATCTGCCAGGATAAGAGCCGTGACGTGTCGACCATATGTGTCATTCAGGAGCCGAAGGATCTCGTTGCTATGGAGCGGACGAAGGAATATAACGGCTACTATCACGTGCTACACGGTGCGATCTCTCCGATGGAAGGGATCGGGCCTGATGAGATTCGGATCGCTGATTTGCTGAAGCGACTAAGCGACGAGCGGGTTCAGGAATTGATTCTGGCCACCAATCCGAATATTGAAGGGGAAGCGACGGCGATGTATTTGTCTCGTCTTGTTCGTCCGTTCGGTCTGAAGGTTACACGTATTGCTCATGGTCTGCCGGTTGGCGGAGACCTTGAATACGCTGACGAGGTGACGTTAACGAAGGCGCTTGAGGGTCGTAGAGAGCTCTAGCTTGCCGGACCCGGAATAGTCTTGCTGAACAGGTGCTTGCGCCTGCTTGGCAGGACTTTTTTTGGTTCTATCCCTAAGCCTTGTCCTATATGTATGTAATATAAGATGAAGCGTATAGGGGGCATGAGTGCTATGGTACAGTGGAGATGGCAATGGTGGAAGGAGTCTGAGCAGCAGGTCGCAGCTCGTGCGTTAAGGGAGGAGCACCTTTTGCTTATTCATGAGATCCGTAAGGCGCATATGGAGTGGGAAGTTGCGCGGAGTCGATTCGAATATGCGCTGGAGAAGGAGCAGGTGGATTATGCGGTCTATGCGCTAGAGGCGGCAGAGAAGC
>NZ_BQYI01000001.1:625000-690000 GCF_027923405.1 Paenibacillus sp. YYML68
AGGGTCCTGGGAGAGTAGGACGTCGCCAAGCGAGCCCATTGTAATGGGCGGTTATGATGCATAGCAAGGGCCCTTAGCTCAGCTGGTTAGAGCGCACCCCTGATAAGGGTGAGGTCGGTGGTTCGAGTCCACTAGGGCCCACCATAACTTTATAATAATTATGGGGCCATAGCTCAGCTGGGAGAGCGCCTGCCTTGCAAGCAGGAGGTCAGCGGTTCGATCCCGCTTGGCTCCACCATTTAAAGTGAAATTTGCTCTTTGAAAACTGGATAACGAAACGAAAGCAATAACGCTGAACATCCGCTAAGCTGCGCAAGCAGCAAAGCAGCGATGATGATCTTTTAGCTACTAGCGAGTATTTCTATTTTTAAGCGACATTTGTGCGAAGCGCAACCGGAGCGAAAAAATAGAAACGACGAGCAACATGGTTAAGCTATAAAGAGCACACGGAGGATGCCTAGGCACCAGGAGCCGATGAAGGACGTGGCGAACAACGATAACGCCTCGGGGAGCCGTAAGCAGGCTTTGATCCGGGGATGTCCGAATGGGGGAACCCGCGTGAGGTAATACTCACGTACCATGTAGTGAATACATAGCTACATTGGAGGCAGACGAGGGGAACTGAAACATCTAAGTACCCTCAGGAAAAGAAAACAAAAGTGATTCCGTCAGTAGCGGCGAGCGAAAGCGGATTAGCCCAAACCTAGCGATTATATCGCTAGGGGTTGTAGGACCTCGATGTGGCAAAAGCTTGTTAGGCGAAGTGGTCTGGAAAGGCCCGGCACAGTAGGTAAAACCCCTGTAGCCAAAAGCGAGCGTATGCCTAGAGGAATCCTGAGTACGGCGGGACACGTGAAACCCCGTCGGAATCCGGCAGGACCATCTGCCAAGGCTAAATACTCCCTGGTGACCGATAGTGAAGCAGTACCGTGAGGGAAAGGTGAAAAGAACCGCGGGAGCGGAGTGAAAAAGAACCTGAAACCGTGTGCTTACAAGAAGTCAGAGCCCGTCTTGATATTTCCTTCGGAAAATCAGGGGTGATGGCGTGCCTTTTGTAGAATGAACCGGCGAGTTACGTTTGCGTGCAAGGTTAAGGTGAGAAGCCGGAGCCATAGCGAAAGCGAGTCTGAATAGGGCGCTAAAGTACGTAGACGTAGACCCGAAACCGTGTGATCTACCCCTGTCCAGGGTGAAGGTGCGGTAACACGCACTGGAGGCCCGAACCCACGAATGTTGAAAAATTCGGGGATGAGGTGGGGGTAGGGGAGAAATTCCAATCGAACTCGGAGATAGCTGGTTCTCCCCGAAATAGCTTTAGGGCTAGCCTCGGGATTAGCGTAGCGGAGGTAAAGCACTGATTGGGTGCGGGGCCCGCCAAGGGTTACCAAGTCCAGTCAAACTCTGAATGCCGCATACGTATACCCGGGAGTCAGACAGTGAGTGCTAAGATCCATTGTCAAGAGGAAACAGCCCAGATCATCAGCTAAGGTCCCCAAGTGTGTGTTAAGTGGGAAAGGATGTGGAGTTGCACAGACAACCAGGATGTTGGCTTAGAAGCAGCCACCATTTAAAGAGTGCGTAATAGCTCACTGGTCGAGTGACTCTGCGCCGAAAATGTAACGGGGCTAAACACACCACCGAAGCTATGGGTCCATTAAGGGCAGTAGGGGAGCGTTGTATGCGGGTAGAAGCTAGATCGTGAGGACTGGTGGACTGCATACAAGTGAGAATGCCGGTATGAGTAACGAAAAGATCAGTGAGAATCTGATCCGCCGTAAGCCTAAGGGTTCCTGAGGAAGGCTCGTCCGCTCAGGGTAAGTCGGGACCTAAGGCGAGGCCGAAAGGCGTAGTCGAAGGACAACAGGTTGAAATTCCTGTACCACCGTGAACCGTTATGAGCAATGGGGTGACGCAGAAGGATAGTGACGCGGACTGATGGATGTCCGTCCAAGCAGCGAGGCTGGTTAGTAGGCAAATCCGCTAACCGTAAGGCTGAGCTGTGACGGGGAGGGAAATAAAAGTACCGAAGGTCATGAGTTCAAGCTGCCAAGAAAAGCCTCTAGCCAGGGAGAAGGTGCCCGTACCGCAAACCGACACAGGTAGGCGAGCAGAGCATGCTAAGGCGCGCGGAAGAACTCTCGTTAAGGAACTCGGCAAAATGACCCCGTAACTTCGGGAGAAGGGGTGCCTCGGTAGGGTGAATAGCCCGAGGGGGCCGCAGTGAAAAGGCCCAAGCGACTGTTTAGCAAAAACACAGGTCTGTGCGAAGCCGCAAGGCGAAGTATACGGGCTGACGCCTGCCCGGTGCTGGAAGGTTAAGGGGAGCGGTTAGGAGTAATCCGAAGCTGTGAACCGAAGCCCCAGTAAACGGCGGCCGTAACTATAACGGTCCTAAGGTAGCGAAATTCCTTGTCAGGTAAATTCTGACCCGCACGAATGGCGTAACGACTTGGGCGCTGTCTCGACGAGAGATCCGGTGAAATTTTAATACCTGTGAAGATGCAGGTTACCCGCGACAAGACGGAAAGACCCCATGGAGCTTTACTGCAGCTTGATATTGGACTTTGGTACGATCTGTACAGGATAGGTGGGAGCCTGAGAAGCCGGAGCGCCAGCTTCGGTGGAGGCGCCGTTGGGATACCACCCTGATCGTATCGGAGTTCTAACCTGGTACCGTGAACCGGTATGGGGACAGTGTCAGGTGGGCAGTTTGACTGGGGCGGTCGCCTCCTAAAATGTAACGGAGGCGCCCTAAGGTTCCCTCAGAATGGTTGGAAATCATTCGCAGAGTGCAAAGGCATAAGGGAGCTTGACTGCGAGACAAACAGGTCGAGCAGGGACGAAAGTCGGGCTTAGTGATCCGGTGGTACCGTATGGAAGGGCCATCGCTCAACGGATAAAAGCTACCCTGGGGATAACAGGCTTATCTCCCCCAAGAGTCCACATCGACGGGGAGGTTTGGCACCTCGATGTCGGCTCATCGCATCCTGGGGCTGAAGTAGGTCCCAAGGGTTGGGCTGTTCGCCCATTAAAGCGGTACGCGAGCTGGGTTCAGAACGTCGTGAGACAGTTCGGTCCCTATCTGTCGCGGGCGTAGGAAATTTGAGAGGAGCTGTCCTTAGTACGAGAGGACCGGGATGGACGTACCGCTGGTGTACCAGTTGTTCCGCCAGGAGCACGGCTGGATAGCCAAGTACGGACGGGATAAGCGCTGAAAGCATCTAAGCGTGAAGCCCCCCTCAAGATGAGATTTCCCAGTATGTAAGACCCCTTGTAGACGACGAGGTTGATAGGTTCGGGGTGTAAGCGCGGTAACGTGTGTAGCTGACGAATACTAATCGGTCGAGGGCTTATCCTAAATAATTATGGGATGTACATCTCATAAAGCTAATATAGAGCATCAGCGTGCTTGAGTTTCGTATCCAGTTTTCAAGGTGCAATAGCCTTGAAAGTATAGATCACTATGTTCCAGAGAAGAAGTTAAGCTGCAAGACCTTTCTAAGGTTGGATATTTTGCAGCGGCTTATCGAAGTAGCATGATCTATGCAAGAATCCGGTTTGGTGATGATGGCGGAAGGGAACCACGCGTACCCATCCCGAACACGACCGTTAAGCCTTCCAGCGCCGATGGTACTTGGACCGCAGGGTCCCGGGAGAGTAGGACGTCGCCAAGCAAAGAAAAAAGACCATGTATCGGCCTAGCCGCACATGGTCTTTTTTTACGCAGAACGAGAAATACTAACATGGATAATATGAATAGGGGGTGGTAGCTTGAGTTACGTCATTATTGACCTGGAGTTCAACGGACGGAAGCACTACGAAATATATCCAATGGAAATTATCGAAATCGGAGCGTTATGCGTAGATTCCAGTCTGCAGGTGATAAACACCTTTCAAAGCTACGTAAAGCCTCATTATCCGATCAACCGATTCGCTTTAGAGTATTGTAAGATCGATGGTTCAACTCTACAAAGAAGTCCGTCTTTTCCCGAAGTTATAGGAGCATTTATCGATTTTTGCGGACAATATGACAAGATCATTGCTTGGGGAAGTATGGATTTCCATAATTTATATATCGATTCGAAAGTTAATCAAGTGCCGGTTCATTGGCTGCACAACATGCTGGATATGTCCAAGCATTTCACAGGAGGTCTTCAGGAGGCATTAGTTACACATGAGATCAAGCCAATTGGACAGCAGCATTCGGCTTTGGATGACGCGTGGAACGCCTATCAGCTGCTGTGCAGGAATCCGAAAATCGTATTAATAGAGACATATTATCAATTTGATCCATTCAAAACGGCAACAGGAGGCATTAAGAAGAAGATTGCGATGTCTCTCCAGCAAGCGGCTGAAGCGAATCAATACTTGAGCTGGGAGCAATTTATGGAGGAGGAGCAAGCCAGGGATTATATCCGCATTATGAATCTGGATGCACGTGAGATCGAGATGGTCCACAAGCTATTCGATAAATATTACAAGCAGACGTACAGTCGTAAAGTACGAGAGCGCATTCGTAAGCTGAACTCCTAGCTGCAAGGCAAACACGTCCTACTGCTTGTAGCAGGACGTGTCTTGATCATTAATTTTCAGCATACCGATCTGTCTGAACTTCCGAAGCCGCAGCATCATCCACATTCTCGGTAGCAGCAGCCACACGTGCATGTACAGACCGAAGGCAAGCAGCTTCGGGTCTAGCCAAGGATACATGCAGGCGATGGCCAGCAGAACGATCCAGAGCAATTGGTGGTACAGTCTGCTTGCACGGCTTAAAGGTATGTATTGTGCTGGGACGTAACCGAACCAAGCCGCACGAAATGACCATGTCCACTTCATCGGAGCGCTCCCCTCTTTGGCGAGCAGTAATAGCCGCAGAAAGAGGAAATGCAGCAGTGGAGTAGCGATGACTATGATTATGAAATATAACGGCTCAATAAATAGCAGAGCAAAGATCCAGGCGACCAGCATAAGCAGCCAATACGTGCTTTGCTGGATGATCCCATGCCGGTAGCGCTTTAATAGCTTATAATGATAAATCGTGGAGTCTTGGGACAAGACTCGTTCTTTTTTTCCAGATACGGCCACGTGTATGTCACCCGGTATATTAGATTCTATTAGTACTTATATCGGTTCATGTGTTGTGTAATGTGAGTCCGAATGCACCCGACAAGCATTTCCGGCATAAAATTAGATAAAAGCATGTTTATTCTTGAGAGAATCGGACATACTGGTAGAAAAGAAGAATAGAGGTGAAGTCGCATGAATGAAGCGTTGCAGCATGAACTCACTTCCTCTTGCATTATATGTGGATCCGAAAATAGGAATGGCATCATGATTGTATCCGAGTTTATTTGCGAGGATTGTGAGGCGGAGATCGTTCGGACTGAGGTTGGCGATCTGAAGTACCCATTTTTTATTCGTCAAATGAAGCAGATTCTATACAAAATGAACGCCTAGCTGACGCAGCTGGTTGATTCGGTAGCTCGTTTATGTCCGAGATTGGGCGTGACGGGCTTTTTATTTTACCTTGTGATTGATACAATACTGTTCATAAGAGTTCGTCTTAGGTGCTCTACAGTCATGTATGCCGATTAAGTAGAAATAGAGGTGCTAATGATGGCTGAGAAGCCAAATATTCCGCTGCTGCAAGCGTTGGAGCGATATGCGGAGACAGAGGCGGTTCGGCTTCATGTGCCGGGGCACAAGGGTAGAGGCGAGGCATATGGATATGCCTCCAGCCATTATGAAGCGATTGTCCGGCTTGATGCCACAGAGCTGCCGGGGCTCGATGATCTGCATCATCCAGAGGAGATCATTGCAGAGGCTCAGGAGCTGGCTGCGCAATGCTTCGGGGCGGAGGTGACGTACTTCCTCATTAATGGCAGCACGGTTGGCAATCAAGCGATGATTATGGCCGTATGTGTGCCGGGCGACGTGCTGCTGGTGCAGCGGGATGCTCATAAGTCGGTCATTCATGGGCTGATGCTTGCCGGTGTTCGGGCGGTCTTCCTGCGGCCGGAGCTTGACCCAATCAGCGGACTGTCGCTTGGCATCGATCATGACGTCGTCGAGGAAGCGCTCAAGCGCTATCCGGAAGCGAAGGGGCTGCTGGTTACAAGACCAAGCTACTACGGGGTAAGCCAGGCGCTAGAGTCGATAGCGAGCCTGTTGCATGCTCAAGATAAGGTGCTGCTTGTAGATGAGGCACACGGTGCACATTATGGCTTCCATCCTGCATTGCCGAAGTCGGCGCTCGCAGCAGGCGCTGATGCCGTTGTACAATCGACGCATAAGATGCTTCCGGCGATGACGATGTGCTCTATGCTTCATGTGCAGGGATCGCGGATAAATCGGCAAGCATTACAGAAGGCGCTCGGGATGCTGCAAAGCTCGAGTCCGTCCTATCCTTTGCTGGCAAGCTTGGATATTAGCCGCCACTTCATTCAGCATCACGGAACGAAGGCGATCGAGGATACGCTTCAAGTGGTGCAAGAGCTCAAGCAGCAGCTGCAGACGTCGACACGGTGGCGGTGTCGAGCGCTATCAGCGACTCCTCGAGGTGAGCGACACGGCCGTCTGCTCGATCCGCTCAAGCTTGCTCTATACGATGAGACAGGGGCTCTAGATGGCTTCGCTCTCAAGAGGAAGCTTGAAGCGGAAGGGTGTTATGCAGAGCTCGCTGATCCGCAGCACGTGCTGCTAGCGTTCAGCCCTTCCAGCACAGGTGAGGACGCTACTAGGCTTATGGAGGCGCTGAAGCGAATAGAGGCTGAAGAGCAGCACATAGCAATGGCACTTCGGGTGGAGGCAGGCGTGAGTACGATAGCTGCAGAGGAGGATCGGACAGACTCTGCGGCTGCTGAGAAGGACTGTACAGCGTCGTCAACAAGAGTGCCGCTGTATGCCTGCGCTGCGGAAGGGGCCGAGCGGATGTCGGCGGAGCCGGTACAGCTGCATTGGTCAAGCCTGCTGCATGCGGACGACTCTAATCAACGCTACATGCCACTTGAGGCGAGCATCGGGGAGCGCTCTACGGTTATGCTCGTTCCGTATCCGCCTGGAATTCCGGTGCTGTATCCAGGCGAGCGAATAACGCGAAGCACGGTACATTATGTGATGCGTCTGTTGGATTCCGGAGCGAAGCTGCAAGGCTACCAGATGGACGAGGCACGTATGATACCGGTATGGTGTGAAGATATTCGATAGGACATGGATAGGACTATGATATTTTGGCAGAATAGGGGACAATATGGAACGGAGAGGTTATTTCATTACCGTCGAGGGCGGTGAAGGTGCGGGGAAAACGTCCGCGATCGTCGCAATTCTTGAGGAAGTTGCACGACTGGGACTGGAGGCGGTCTCTACACGCGAGCCTGGCGGAATCGAGATCGCAGAGCAGATCCGAGCTGTTATTCTGGATAGGCGCCATACGGCGATGGACGGCCGTACGGAGGCGCTCTTATACGCGGCTGCCCGGCGGCAGCATCTGGTCGAGAAGGTGATGCCCGCGCTGGAGGAAGGCTGTATCGTGGTGTGCGACCGATTCATTGACAGCAGCCTTGCGTATCAGGGCTATGCCAGAGGACTAGGCATCGATGAGATGCAGGGCATCAATGAATTTGCCATCTCGGGCTGCATGCCCGACCTGACGCTGCTGTTCGATGTGCGCCCCGAGATTGGGTTAGCTCGCATACAAGCGGACGGGAGCCGTGAGGTGAACCGACTCGACCTAGAGGCCATGCAGTTCCATCATAAGGTCCGTGAGGGCTATATGGAGGTGCTGCGCCGTTATCCCGAACGGATTATCCGGATAGATGCGGAGCAGACGGCTGATCAGGTCGAGAGGGAAGTTCGTCATATCGTGAACCAAAGGCTGTCTCGGCGAGTATACTAGCACCAGCAATGATTTTCCGAAAGTCCCGTGCTCATACATGAAGGAATTTATCGAATACTTGTCAAATTATATACTAAGGTGTTGATGCCCTGTGAAGCATCGCTTCATCGGTGTTACATCCGGGAGCTGGACTTACGGATTATGAAATCCTTGAGCAGAGGAGGCTGGGCGCATGAAATTAGTTGTCGCCGTTGTACAAGATAAAGACAGCAATCGGCTGTCGAACGCGCTGATCAAAGAGGGGTTCCGCGCAACGAAGCTAGCAAGCACAGGAGGCTTCCTGCGTGCTGGTAATACGACGTTCATGATTGGTACTGAGGATGAGCGTGTGAATGAGGTTTTGCAGCTTATTAAGTCGAATTGTAAAATCAGGGAGCAGATGGTCACTCCTGTGTCGCCGATGGGCGGATCCACAGATTCCTACATTCCGTTCCCGGTCGAGGTGCAGGTTGGCGGTGCAGCTGTATTCGTAATGCCGGTCGAGCGCTTCGAGCACTTTTAATTGCATCATATAAAGAAAGGTCGGAGGAGCTGTGAAAATTAACCCGGGCTGGCGCCCTGTCGGCGGTGAGTGGATTCGCAACGAGAATGCTTCTTCCCAGCAGCTACAGCAAAAGTCATTCCAGGACATGATGCACCACCAGGACGAGAAAGCCACCCGGGAGCAGCTTGAGCGCATGCTCAGCCAAATTGATATGCAAGGGCAGCGCCTTGCCAAATCAATGACCGTGCGGGAGCTCCGACAATACAAGCTGTTAGTCAAGCAGTTCTTAGAGGAGACGGTGCGCCGCGGTGTGCAGCTTCGGGATACGCGCGGCTGGGACCGCCGCGGCCGCTCCAAGCGGTACAAGCTGCTTGAGGAGATTGATCAAGGGCTGCTCGTGCTGGCCGACGAGATGCTGGCGACGGAGCAGGGAAGGATCGAGCTGCTGCATAGGATCGGAGAAATTCGTGGCATGCTGATCAATTTGTTTTTCTAAAGCGTCAAAGAAAGGAATTACCGTCACCATGCCGTTCCAGACGATAATCGGACAAGAACGCGTCAAGCAGATGCTTCAAGCAAGCATTCGTCAAGATAAAGTGTCACACGCCTATATCTTCGCAGGGCCGGGTGGATCAGGAAGGCGAGAGATGGCTCAAGCATTCGCAATGGCGCTGTATTGTCAGGTGTTGCCTGATGATGCATGCGGCGAGTGTCTGGATTGCCGGAAGGTGCTGCACGGCAACCATCCCGATCTGCACTGGCTAGCCCCTGACGGCGCTTCGATTAAGATTGAGCAGATCCGCGAGCTGCAGAAGCAATTCGCGTACCGCTCAACGGTGTCCGGCGTGAAGATGTATGTGCTCGAGAGCGCGGATAAGATGACGCCTCAGGCCGCCAACAGCCTGCTGAAGTTTCTGGAGGAGCCCAGCTCACAGGTTGTAGCTGTGTTGATTACGGATAATGGACAAGCGCTTCTGCCGACGATTCGTTCTCGCGCTCAATGGGTGCCGTTCGTGCCGATGGCGCGAGCGCGGATGGAGGAGGTGCTGCTTGCAGAAGGACATTCGTCCGTTCTCGTCCAAATCGCGGTGCATTTGGCAGCAGGTCCTGAGCGGGCGCGTGAGATGATTCAAGGAAATGGGTTTGCAGAAATTCGAAATCTAGTGATACAATTGGCTAGAGAGAGCTTAACCCGCTTGCCGTCGGCCTTTGTAACCGCTCAGCAAAAGCTGGCGAAGGGGGAGCTAGCAGACAAGCTCTCGTTATGGCTCGATATGCTGATTCTATGGCTGAAGGATATGGTAAGGCTTGGAGCCGGCAGTCGGGATCAGCTGATCTATTCGGACCAGGCAGATTGGATGGTGCGTGAAGCACTGAATCACCCGGTCCAGCATTGGATCGACTGTCTGGAGCAGGCGGTCGAGACGCAGAAGCGGCTGCGATTTCATGCGAATCCCCAGCTTTCGCTGGAGCATATATTGATGAAGCTGAAGGGGGTGTAGGATTGTTCTCGGTTGTAGGGGTTCGGTTTAAGAAAGCAGGGAAAATTTATTACTTCGATCCGAGCGAGCTGCCGGTTGATCGGGACAGCGCGGTGATCGTGGAGACGGCACGCGGCGTCGAATATGGCAAGGTCGTGATCGGAAGGCGAACGGTCGGGGAAGATGACGTGGTACTTCCATTGAAGAAGGTGATCCGCATTGCGGACCACCAGGATGCGCAGCTCGTGGAGGATAATAAGCAGGCAGCGAAGAACGCTTTTTCGATATGTCAGGATAAGATCAAGGATCACCAGCTCCGGATGAAGCTGGTCGATGTTGAATATACATTCGATCGCAACAAAATTATTTTTTATTTCACGGCTGAAGGTCGGGTTGATTTCCGTGAGCTTGTGAAGGACTTGGCCAGCGTATTCCGTACACGAATAGAGCTTAGGCAAATCGGCGTGCGCGATGAGGCCAAGATGCTCGGAGGCATCGGTCCTTGCGGACGCATTCTGTGCTGCTCCTCGTTCCTCGGCGATTTCGAGCCTGTATCCATTAAGATGGCGAAGGATCAGAATCTCTCGCTCAATCCTACCAAAATATCGGGGCTGTGTGGACGACTAATGTGCTGCCTGAAGTATGAACACGATAATTATGAAAGCGCCAAGGATGAGCTGCCGCGAGTCGGTAGTGAAGTCGTCACTTCGTATGGCAACGGACGTCTAATCTCGTTGAACGTGTCCGAGCGGACGGCGAAGGTACAGGTGTTCGACCTGAAGAAGGTGATGGACCTTCCGCTGGATGATGTAGTGGAGCAGCATTAATTGAGCACGAGGCAACGGTTCTTTCGATTGAGGTGATGGCAGTCGTGGTGAAAAAAGACAGTTTCGTTCAAATTGATCGAATGGAAGAACAGATGGGTGCTTTATATACAGAGCTTGGACAAATCAAGCAGCACATTATTGAACTGCTCGAGGAGAACAAGCGGTTAAGTATTGAAAATGATCAGCTGCGCAAGCTGTTGAAGCATGATACGGCAGCGGCTGCTCCCGATGAGCATACGAAGGAGCAGGCGTCGTCAGCTGCGGCGAAGGAAGTGACGGGCGAGGGGCTGGATAATCTCGCACGCATTTATCACGAAGGCTTTCATATTTGCAACGTGAACTATGGACACCTTCGTACGGAAGGTGATTGTTTGTTTTGTATGTCTTTTCTAAATAAATAAAGCGTGAACCGTAGGGAGGCAAGCCTTCTCTACGGTTTTTTTGGAGAGCGCGGCACCATCGGATGTTGGAATTTGGAGTGAGGCTCTCATTTTGGAGGCGTTGACGTTTGGATCAAGAGCAGGTACCGATCTATGAGAAGGAACGTATTGATGATTTGTTAACCCAGGATTTGAGAATTATACAGAGTGAGGAAGTATTCAGCTTCTCGCTGGATGCTGTTCTGCTGGCGAGATTTTGCTCCATTCCGCAGCGCGGACGTATTGTCGATCTGTGCACGGGTAATGGCGTCATCCCGCTGCTGCTCTCGACACGGACGAAGGCGCACATTACGGGAGTGGAGATCCAGCCTAGACTTGCGGAGATGGGTCAGCGGAATGTGAGGCTGAACGCTCTGGATGAGCGAGTCGACATTGTTCATGGCGATCTTCGTGAAGCGCTGCAGCAATTCGGGCAAGGTCAGTTCGACGCAGTGACCGTTAACCCGCCTTACCTTCCCGTGCCGAATGGTGATCAGAATGTGAATGAGCATGTGGCTGCTGCCCGTCATGAGCTGTTCTGCACACTGGAGGATGTGATTCGCATCTCGAGCCGATTGGTGCGTACCGGCGGCAAGGTGGCGATGGTGCACCGTCCAAGCCGCCTCGTGGACATCATGACGCTGATGCGTCAATACCGGCTTGAGCCGAAGCGGATTCGATTCGTTCATCCGAGGGCAGGGCAGGAGGCGAACATTGTATTAATAGAAGGTATTCGCGATGGGAGGCCGGAGCTGCGAATGCTGCCGCCGCTTGTCGTCTACAAGTCACAGCATGAATACAGCGACGAGCTGATGGACGTGTATTACGGTCACCGGCTAACGCTGGAGCACGATCCCGACACGTATTAATAGAAAAAGCCTTGCCGCTCACGCGGCACCTTCAGGTGAACCGATATTCACGGAACCTGTTATTTCAGGATAAAAACTATGCCGCTCACGCGGCACCTTCAGGTGATGAATTATCGAGGATGCCCTCAATTTGGCTTCGCCAAATTCGAGGCTTGCCATAACATCTTCCGATATTCACGGAACCTGTTATTTCAGGATAAAAGGAAACGATGAACTTGAACATTCAAAAAAGCTTTGCAGGCGATATAGGCGATAGAGGGAAGCTATACTTGGTTGGTACGCCAATCGGCAACCTGGAGGACATGACGTATCGAGCTGTGCGTATCCTACGCGAGGTGAAGTGGATAGCAGCCGAGGATACGAGGCAGACGAGGAAGCTGCTAACACACTTCGAGATTGACACTCGGCTCGTCAGCTACCATGAGCACAACAAGCAGAACAGCGGTCCCGAGCTGATTCGGCTGCTACAGGGAGGCGATGACGTTGCGCTCGTGAGCGATGCAGGACTGCCGGCGATCTGCGACCCCGGTGCCGATCTCGTGCGGGAGGCGATTGCTGCGGGCATCGCTGTAGTACCGATCCCCGGCGCGAATGCTGCCTTATCAGCGCTGATCGTATCCGGGCTTCCAACGGATCGCTTCGTGTTCGTCGGCTTCCCTCCAAGAGATGCGAAGCCGATGTCTGAGGAGCTTGCACGGTGGAAGCGTGAGGCGGCAACGGTGATCGGCTACGAGTCGCCGTATCGGATCGTGAAGACGCTGACGCGAATTGCGGAGGTGCTTGGCGAGGGCCGTCAAGTGTGTCTCGTTCGTGAGTTGACCAAGAAGTATGAGGAAGCGATTCGAGGTACGGCGGCCGAGCTGCTACAATATTTGCAGGAGCATCCGCCTCAAGGTGAGTATTGCTTTGTCGTAGAGGGCGGCAGCGCGTCTGGCTCTGAGGCAGACGCTGACGAACAGTGGTGGTCGGCGCTGACACCGGAGGCTCATGTGGCCGCCTATGAGGAGCGCGGACTTGCTCATAAGGAAGCGCTGAGACAGGCCGCCTCCGACCGGGGGTTGCCGAAGCGGGAGCTGTACAACCTGCTGCATCAATCTTGATGTAATCTCCTCGACAGCCCAAAAAAAATCCCTGATTCGTAAAACGAATCAGGGACATAGAGGAGATATGAAAAGGTTAGAATTACCGTAGTTAATGTTGCTATTTTTATTATACCCTATTTTTTTTATTTTGTCACAGGTATTGGCATTTCAGATAAGCATTCGTGACAAACAATTTTTCCCTTGAAGTAAGAAACGTTTTCTGCGTTACCACAGAAGATACATGCAGGCTCATATTTCTTCAGCATGATGCGCTCGCCATCTACATAGATCTCCAAAGCGTCCTTCTCGCCAATACCTAACGTTCTACGAAGCTCGATCGGAATAACAACGCGACCTAATTCGTCTACTTTTCTTACAATACCAGTTGATTTCATCATGATATAAATCCCCTCTCTAGAAGTTCAAGAATATAGTAGTGCAGCGGAGTAAAATTATCGTCATGTTTCGACATATTTCTTTATCTCTATGATACCAACCATTCCCATAATAGTCAACCTTAAAGTTAAGAGAATTTATAAGCAAATTATGGTATATTAGCTGTGGAAAAAGAAGTGGCGAAGCGGCGCGCTAACAGGCCGTTTTGCTTCATAATTGCTCCATATTTGGAAAAGGAAATAATCCAATTAATGTATATTTTGCGCTATGAAGCTACCAAATGAATATCGACACGATATGACATCTTTATTTGTCGCCGTGCATGCTTTGTCGAATCTAATTGTGAATAGGCAGGAGGAAGTTTCCATGCACAATCCGTTACAGGAAGAAAAAGTGTTCAAGGACCCTGTTCATAAGTACATTTACGTACAAGATCAGATTATTTGGGCTCTAATCAACACGCGAGAGTTCCAGCGGCTGCGCCGCATTCGGCAACTGGGCACTTGCTTCCTGACGTTCCATGGCGCGGAGCACAGTCGCTTCTCGCATTCGTTAGGCGTCTATGAAATTACGAGAAAAATCATTTCACAGTTCGAGCGCAACCGGTATGCGGATTGGCCTAGTGAAGAGCGTCTACTGTGTCTGTGTGCCGCGCTGTTGCACGATGTTGGACATGGACCGTTCTCTCACTCTATCGAAAAAACGTTCGGCACTCATCATGAGGAGTGGTCGTGCCGTATCGTGCTCGGTGATACCGAGGTGAACAAGGTGCTTCGACAAGTATCGCCCACGTTCCCGCAGCAGGTTGCAGGTGTGATCGCGAAGACGTACCGTCAAGAGATCGTCGTCAGCCTCGTTTCCAGTCAGTTGGATGCAGACCGTATGGATTACTTGCTGCGCGACGCATATTTCACAGGCGTGAACTATGGCATGTTCGACCTCGATCGCATCCTCCGCGTGCTGCGGCCCTATCAGGGACACATTGTCGTCAAGGAGAGCGGCATGCATGCGGTGGAGGATTACTTGATGGCACGCTACCAGATGTACTGGCAGGTGTACTTCCATCCGGTTACCCGAAGCGCCGACGTCATCCTCCATCACATCTTCGAAAGAGCGAAGCATCTGCACGAGGAAGGCTATACGTTCCGCTTCATGCTCGCGCCGCTTCCGAGCTTATTCGCGAATAAGCTGAGCGTCCAGGAGTATCATATGCTCGATGAGGCGTTCATGCAGACGGTGCTCATGCAATGGTCACTGGAGCAGGACGACATTCTCTCCGAGCTGTGCTCCAGATTTCTGGAGCGGCGGCTGTTCAAGTATACAACGCTTGAAGTGATGGATGTGCCGATGCTGGAACGGCTGAGAGATACATTCCGCAGCATCGGTCTTGACCCGCATTATTACCTCGAGGTTGATTTCCCATCCGACCAGTCGTATGATGTGTATCGACCGGGGGAGCAAGACGAGAAGCTGCCTATTCTGTTGCTAGATGCAGCTGACAGACTGACTGAAATTTCCCATAAATCTGAAATTGTTCGCTCCATCAGCGGTATTCAGATGGGGAAGTATCACTTATATTACCCGCAAGACCTTCTCTTGAAGCATGCGTCCCGATTGGATGAGGCCACGCGTCGTCTGCTCGGTCTTGTCGAAGATCAATAGCTACATATATGAAATGGAATAGGGGTTGTATTAAAGATGCTGATCGACACTCATGCTCATCTGAATGCGGAGCAATTCGATGAAGACCGACAAGAAGTGATCGCGCGTGCACAACAGAATGGAATTCGTCGAATTATCAATGTCGGATTCAATCGAGAGACGATTCCGACTTCGCTGGCGCTTGCGGAGCAGTACGATTTCATCTACTCGACGGTCGGCTGGCATCCGACCGATGCGATCAATATGAAGGATGGCGATCTGGAATGGCTCGAGTCGCTGTGCGCACACGAGAAGGTCGTAGCGATCGGCGAGATTGGACTCGATTATTACTGGGATACGTCGCCCAAGGATGTTCAGGACCGCGTGTTCCGGGAGCAGATTCGGCTTGCCCGCAAGGTGAAGCTGCCGATTGTTATCCATAATCGTGACGCACATCATGACGTCGTCGAGACGCTCCGTGAGGAGAAGGCTTCAGAGGTCGGTGGCGTCATGCACTGCTTCTCTGGCAGCTGGGAGACGGCGAAGCAGTGTCTGGATCTCAATTTTTATATTTCGTTCGGAGGGCCAGTCACCTTCAAGAATGCGAAGCAGCCCAAGGAGGTGCTGGAGAAGGTGCCTCTGGATCGTCTGCTGATCGAGACGGATGCTCCATACTTAGCCCCACATCCGTATCGTGGAAAGCGGAATGAATCGTCCTATGTTCGGCTCATTGCAGAGACTGCGGCAGAGATTAAAGGGCTTTCATTGGAGGAGCTTGCGGAGATCACAACTCGTAATGCCACTAAGTTATTTAACCTCAAAACGAGTGAAATGACTCAAAAATGAGGGTATGAGGACGACTGTTTTTTATCACGAAACAAGAGAATGCGAGATAATGAGCAATAATCGAAGGCTTGAGCGAGAAATAGGTGTGTTGGTTGCGATTTCAATTCGAAATTTGGTCCAAATTGAACGAAAATGATTCTTTTTCGGCGTGTTTGTATACTTTACAATTAAACCCCTCGCATCGTAAACTCAGTATTAACTTCATACGATTTACCAAGCTTCCAATATCGCTGAGTTTCCGAAAGGGAAACGGGGGAACCGCAGCTTCAAGCCGAATCGGGCTGGGCTGTAACAATTGGGGTGAATCTCGGACGCCTTCAAGAGGTCCGGGTAGGGCGACTCTCAAGTCCGAATCCGTCAGCTAACCTCGTAAGCGTTTAGAGAGAGGTAACGCATTGTCGTGCGCTTTATTTTCATTTGGATCAAATGAGTATAAAAGTCACGGGAAGGTTCCTCTTCTCCGCTGACTTTTTTTGTGCTGTCCTCCATGGGAGGCGGCGCGGGCATGCTCATAAGTGATCCTTCCAAAGCGGGGGTGAACGAGGCAGGCAAGTCGGCTCTGATGTCAGTAGCAAACGTTGGTAATGACAGTCATAACAATTTACCAAGTCGCGTCAGATCTTATCATGCATAACACTCGATGGCGAGGCTTTAAGGAGGACGGAACAAGTGGGAGCTGGATCACTAGAGCAACCCCATGAAAGACGATCATCCAGCATGACCTTCGCACTGCGATGGGCGCATGAAAACTTGCGTATGATTACGATAATTGCACTACTTTCATTCGCTATGGCTTTCATGTTCTTGATGATGTTGCACGGTACCGCGATTAAGCGCGTATCGGTCGTTGTAGACGGACAGGAGCTTATGTTCCAAACCCGGCAAGGGGAGCTGCAACGAATACTGGATGAGCAAGGCATAACGGTCAGTGAGCACGATCGATTATCGCATTCGCTGGATGCGGCGATTCAATCGGGCGATCGGATTACGATTACACGCACGACACCTGTACAGCTTACAGCTGACGGAGAGACCCGAACGATCTACACAGCGGGTACAACGGTGGAAGAGGCGCTAGCGGACTTGAACGTAACGCTCGGTGAGCACGATAAGGTAATGCCGGCGAAGGATGCGGAGCTTACGGCGAACGCAGCGGTTCAGGTCGTGCGCGTAACGAAGGAGCTCGGCGAGGTCGAGGAGAAGGTCGCATTCGACATCGTTAAGAAGAACGAGCCCAAGCTGCTCAAGGGCAAGGAACAGGTCGTACAGGAAGGTCAGGAAGGCATCGTTATTAAGCAGCTGGAGAAAGTATATGAGGACGGCGTGCTCGTCTCCGAGCAGGTTGTCGAAGAGAAGGTTCAGCAGGAAAGCAAGCAGCGGATCGTCGCGGTCGGAACGAAAAATCCGGTCGTTGCTTTGTCAAGCTCCTCGCCCAATGTGGATGAGGTGATGAAGAATGGCATCAACTTCGGTTATAAGCAAGTGATTAAGAACTTTACCTTAACCGGTTATTCAGCCGGACCCGCGTCGACTGGCAAGGATGTCAATCATCCGCAGTACGGCGTAACTTCATCAGGTGCGAAAGTGACAGAAGGTCGTACCATTGCAGTAGACCCTAAAGTAATTCCGATCGGCTGGTGGGTATATATCGAAGGCCTCGGCTTCCGCCGTGCGGAGGATACGGGCAGTGCCGTGAAAGGAAACAAGATCGACGTTTATTTCGACAGTCATAACTATGCCAGCCGCTTCGGTACGAAGAGTGGCTACACGGTATACATTATCGGCCCGAAGAAGCCGTCGGCGAATTAGGAGCTTGCAATTGGGCAAGACTAGATTCATTATAGATATAAAGTCAGCAGGTGAAGAAGAGGTGCCTCAGGCGGCCTCTTCTTTTGCTTGTTTATGCAGAAAGGAAGCAAGACGTGATGATCAAGGAGCTAATTGTAGTGGAGGGCAAGGACGATACGACGGCGATCAAGCGGGCAGTAGAGGCCGATACGATCGAAACGGGCGGCTCGGCCATTAATGACGCCGTGATTCGGCGCATACGGCTTGCACAGGAGCGTCGGGGAGTGATCGTGTTCACGGACCCGGACCATGCGGGCGAGCGCATTCGCAAAATTATCGCCAAGGCGGTGCCGGGCGTGAAGCACGCGTTCCTGACACAGAGCGAGGCGACCAGCAAGGGCGATATCGGCGTCGAGAATGCCTCGGTCGAGTCCATTCGAGAGGCGCTGTCGAAGGTGCGTACGGATACGCAGGCGAGCGAGTCGCTAATCGAATGGGAGGATCTGATGGATGCCGGTCTCATCGTACATCCGCAGGCGGCCTCTAGACGCCTGCTCGTAGGCAATAAGCTAGGTATTGGCTATTGCAACGGCAAGCAGTTCTATAATCGGTGCCGGATGTTCCAGATTACGCGTGAGGAATTCGAAGCGGCGGCGCGTGATCTGTACGATGCGGACCAGGAGGGGGCGGCACAATGAATCGTGAGGACATACAACCGGCAACAGCCCAAGGCGAGGTCTTGGACATCGCCTCACCGAAGCGGACGAAGGAGCTGCTGCAGAGGCATGATCTGACGCTGAAGAAGAGTCTGGGTCAGAACTTCCTGATTGATCCTAATATATTGAACAAAATCGTCGGTGCGGCCGACCTCGACCCGTCGAAGGGCGCATTCGAGATCGGGCCGGGCATCGGCGCCTTAACGCAGCAGCTGGCAAAGCGGGCGGCGAAGGTCGTCGCGGTCGAGATCGACCAGCGGCTGCTGCCGCTGCTAGAGGAGACGCTTGCGCCTTATCCGCACGCTCAGGTCGTCCATGGCGATGTGCTGGATGTCGATCTGCATGCTTTGTTCCGCGAGCATTTCAACGGGCTGGAGAAGGTGAGCGTAGTGGCGAACCTGCCGTATTACGTCACAACGCCGATTCTGATGAAGCTGCTGGAGGAGCGTCTGCCGCTCGAGAACATCGTCGTCATGATTCAGAAGGAGGTCGCCGAGCGGATGGCTGCGAAGCCTGGCGGCAAGGAGTATGGCTCGCTTAGCATCGCGGTTCAGTACTACTGCGTGCCTGAGGTCGTGACGATCGTGCCGCACACCGTGTTCATCCCGCAGCCGAATGTTGATTCGGCGGTCATCAAGCTGGCTGTACGGGAGCGTCCCCCTGTTGAGGTCGATGATGAGGCATTCTTCTTCGAGGTCATTCAGGCGAGCTTCGTTCAGCGGCGCAAGACACTGTACAACAATCTCTCCGCGAAGTACTTCACGAAGGAAACGAAGCCGGAGCTGGAGCAGCTGCTCCACGGAATCGGTATCGAGCCGTCAAGGCGCGGTGAGACGCTCTCGATGGAGGAGTATGCCAAGCTGGCCGCGGCGCTGGCTGCCTATCTGAAGCGATAGCGGGTGAGCCTCGCTACGGTGCTCTAGGGAATTGGGCGGATTGCCTGCACCAATTGCCTATACACGCCATACGATAGACGAGGAGGCGATGCAGCCATGAAACAGGGAGACCTGGTCACTCGGAAATCGTATGGTGGTGACATTATTTTCAAAATCCAAGAAGTCCGCAGTCAATATGCGGTGCTCCGCGGGGTCGAGCTTCGCCTGCTGGCGGATGCGCCCTTGCTCGATTTGGAGATGAGCCACCAGCTCGATAGCTATCACGATACGGCCATGCTGCGGCCGAAGTGGCTTGATCGGATGCGTCAGCAGGATACGGCAGCTGCGATGCCGCAGCAGAGCTGGACAGGGGCGGAGCAGCCAGCTTCGGGCGGTGCGCTTACGCCGCTGCCTAAGCCTAAGGTGAAGCCTGTCTACTTCGACATGCCCGGCAAGGTGCTTCACCTCGACGGTGATCCGAATTACTTGCGTAAATGTATGAATCTGTACGGAGAGCTGAGGGTGCCGGCTGAGGGCTATTATGTAGCGGAAGCGAATATGCCTGATGCGGTGTATCGGCTGCTTCCGCAGGTGAGACCTGACATTCTGGTCCTTACAGGCCATGACGGTATATTGAAAAATCGCGCAGGCGCCGATATTACGCAGCTCAGCAGCTATAAAAACTCGCACAATTTCGTGAACGCGGTGCGTGTCGCCAGACAGTTTGAAAAAAATCGAGACGCCCTTACGATCATTGCCGGTGCATGTCAATCGCACTTCGAGGCGCTGCTGCAGGCCGGTGCGAACTTTGCCAGCTCGCCAGCCCGGGTGCTCATACATGCGCTCGACCCGCTGTGCGTGGCGGCTAAGGTTGCGTTCACTCCAATACGGGACACTGTGAATATACTCGATGTCATCGGTTTAACATACAGTGGCTTGGAGGGGTTAGGCGGTGTCGAGTCGCTTGGCAGCTACCGCCGGGGAGTGCCCAAATTGCCATATTTGAATTCGAATTAAGCGCCTAGCAGGCGCTTTTTTTAATATCTTTGTGTACATAATAAGCGCGTAGAGAAAATAAAGTTCGACACCATTCGCGAAAACCGCCAAAACTCGCTTTTCAGGCGCGAATAATTAAAGAAAATAATAATTGACATTTAATTTGTCCCGCTGATATAATATTCGGCTTAAATTGACATACTACCTGTGTTGCGTTATAATCTAACAGGAAAGAGGTGGTAGTGGACAATGGCTAAAAATTCGCTATTGGAGATCAAACGTTGTTTGGAACCTCATGTCGGGCAAAAGATAATGCTAAAGGCGAACGGCGGCCGCCGCAAAACGGTTGAACGTTCAGGTGTCTTGGAGGAAACCTACCCTTCCGTTTTTATTGTCAAGCTGGATCAAGAACAGCAATCCTTCAAGCGCGTTTCGTACAGTTACGCGGATATTTTGACGGAATCCGTCGAAGTTACAGTATGTCAAGACGACGGGGAATTGCGTATTACCATACAGCAATAAGCTACATAAGGGCGGTTGACCGTGGCAGCGGTCAGCCGTTTTTGTTGTCGCCGCAACATTGTACAATCATTGTACCCACATGAAAAGGGTTTATTCTTTTTTCGAAGAAAATGATGGTCAGAGTCCGATATGCATGGAATTGTGTCCTTGGCGCATACTACATCACAACCTTAAAGCTACAAAACGCTAAGGGAGGTTCATATATGGGACGCAGACGAAGAGGCGTAATGTCCGAAGACTTCAAGTATGAGCTGGCGAAGGATCTTGGGTTCTACGAGCAGGTAGAGCGTGAGGGCTGGGGAAGTATTCGTACGAAGGATGCAGGTAATATGGTGAAGCGGGCGATTCAAATTGCAGAGGAAGCGCTGGTGAAGCAGATGGCTACTCAGAGCCCGACCTACAGCGGAGTCCATGCCAACACCTATCGTCAAGCACAGCCTTACCAAGCTCCTGTAGGAGCGAGACTCAGCGCGCGGGGTGTACGTGATATGGAGCCGCAGTCGAGCCAGCATGGCTATATGCCGATGCAGCCGCCGGCTTCCATTGTGCCGCAGCCAAGGCCGCAAGCGCAATCGGTTCCGGTTCATCCGCTACCTTTCTTTGTGGCAGATCAGCAGCAAGCGGCTCGACAAGGCTCGACGCATTTTTACCAATAGCAGCTCACACGGTTAAGCTAGGGTGGCGCACGGTGCCGCTTTAGCTTTTTTTTGTCCTCGATTTGGTATAGTATTAGTGCAAAGGCATTCGGCCGACAAAATGAGGAAGAAGCGTTAAGTTACCTAGAAAGTCAGACCGTGCAAAGTAGGTGTTGTATGAAGGTGTTCGAGAAGGCGCCGGCCAAGATCAATTTGTCGCTGGACGTGCTACATAAACGAAGTGATGGGTATCACGAGGTTGAGATGATTATGACGATGGTCGATCTCGCGGACCGACTGGAGATGCAGGAGCTTCCCCGCGATACGATCATTATTTCCAGTCAAGCCGGCTACATACCGCTGGATGAGAAGAATTTGGCCTTCCAGGCAGCTCGTCTGATCAAGGAGCGGTACCAGGTCAAGCAAGGGGTCTACATTCATCTGGATAAAAAAATTCCGGTCGCCGCCGGTCTAGCAGGCGGTAGCTCGGATGCGGCAGCGGCGCTGCGCGGCCTGAACAGGCTGTGGAGGCTCGGCATCGGTACAGAGGAGCTGCAGAAGCTCGGGGCTGAGCTCGGCTCGGATGTGCCCTTCTGTGTCACGGGCGGCACCGCTGTGGCGCGTGGGCGCGGTGAGAAGCTCGAGCATATCGAGTCGCCTCCCCAGTGCTGGGTCGTACTGGCGAAGCCTCCGATCAACGTATCGACGTCGGAAATATACGGCAAGCTGAAGGCTTCGGAGATTCAGAGGCATCCATCGACTGCGAATGTGATCCAAGCGATTCAGGAGAAGCGATTCGACCTGCTCTGCCAGGAGCTCGGCAACGTGCTGGAGGAAGTGACGCTTCGTCTGTATCCGGAGGTGCGTCAGCTGAAGGACATTATGACACGTCTGGGTGCAGACGGTGTGCTTATGTCGGGCAGCGGCCCGACGGTGTTCGGCCTGGTGTCGAAGGAAGCTAAAATTCCGCGCATCTATAATGGGCTTCGCGGCTTCTGTAAAGATGTATACGTCGTTCGTCTTCTCACATGATGATGTAATTATTTATAACATATATGTAACAAAAAAAATCATGAACCTTCTTGATCAAAGCCGTATAAAGATGTTATATTTTCAATATAATATTCGGATTTTTGTGGCTTGTGGTCCGGCATAAGGGGGTTCTCCATTGAAAAAACTAAAAAGAAGCGCAAGATTGGTGGAAATGACTCAATACTTGCTCATTCGCCCCCACACTCTGATTCCGTTAACGACCTTTGCAGACCGATATTCTTCGGCCAAGTCTTCGATCAGCGAGGATCTGGCTATCATAAAGGAAGTTTTCGAGGAGGAAGGCCTCGGGGAGCTGCAGACGCTTGCGGGTGCGGCAGGAGGCGTACAATACATACCGAAGGTGGCGCCGCATAACGCTCTTGAATTCGTGCAGCAGCTGTGTCGCCAGCTCGAGCAGCCTGAGCGTATTTTGCCTGGGGGCTACTTATATATGTCTGATGTTCTCGGTCAGCCGATGATTCTGAATGAAGCGGGCAAAATATTCGCCTCTGCGTTCGCGAGGAAGGACATCGATGTCGTCATGACCGTGGAGACGAAGGGGATTCCGCTCGCCTATGCGACGGCAACTTACTTGAATTTGCCTGTCGTCATCGTCCGCAGAGACAGCAAGGTGACCGAAGGCTCGGTCGTGAGCATTAATTACGTATCCGGCTCGACGAAGCGGATTCAGACGATGTCGCTTGCGCGTCGCGCGTTGAAGGAGCAATCCCGCGTCCTCATTATCGACGACTTCATGCGTGTCGGCGGAACGATTCAAGGGATGATGGACTTGCTGCAGGAGTTTAAGGCATCGGTAGAAGGCGTCGGTGTTTTTGTCGAATCCGGCGAGGTCGAGGAGCATTTAGTCGAAGATTATATTTCGCTGGCGAAGCTCTCGGCCGTCGATGCGAAGTCGAAGCAGATCAAGGTCGTGCCTGGCACCTACTTCAACAATGTGACAGCGGACGATCTCAGCTAGATATGATTTCAGGAGGGAGTAATGATGATGTCGATTCAGATTATTAAGACGGAGCAGGCGCCGGCGGCGATTGGTCCTTATTCGCAGGCGATTCAATACGGAAGTCTCCTCTTCACGTCCGGTCAGATTCCGCTTGGCGTTGATGGGCAGGTGGTGCAGGGCGGCGTTGAGGAGCAGACGCATCAGGTGTTCCGTAACTTGCAGGCAGTGCTGGAGCAGGCAGGCTCTTCATTCCAGCAAGTCATCAAGGCGACGGTGTTCATCAAAGATATGAACCAGTTCGCACAGGTGAACGAGATTTATGCTTCCTACTTCGGCGATCATAAGCCAGCAAGATCGACGGTTGAAGTCGCGAGACTGCCGAAGGATGTACTGGTCGAAATTGAGTTGATTGCCGCGATTGCTGTCGAATAATTTTGAAAGTATTAAGAATTTGTAAAATTGACTAAATTCGTCGGATGGAAGAAGGATTTTGCACTAAAATGTGGAATTACTACCTCAAGTCTTCTAGATGGGAAAAGGTGGTGAACCTAGTGCAAATTACAGACGTCAGGCTGCGTCGGGTCAACTCCGAAGGCAGAATGAAAGCCATTGCTTCCATTACTATTGATAACGAGTTTGTCGTACACGACATTCGCGTCATTGACGGTAACAACGGCATGTTCGTGGCAATGCCAAGCAAGAGAACTCCAGACGGTGAGTTCAGAGACATCGCGCATCCGATTTCCTCCACAACGCGGGAGAAAATTCAGGCCGCTGTTCTCGCGGAGTACGATCGTGCCGCAACGGAAGAAGAAGTTATCGAAGAAGGTGCTTAATTCAGTCTCTCGGAGAGCCGGACAGGCTCTCTTTTCTTTTGTACCAAACTAGGCTATATTCAGGATGGATTCGATATTCAACGGTTAGGGGATGAACGAGCTTTGAAGCATATGGGTATCGTACTGGCTGCCGGTCAAGGCAAGCGGATGAAGTCGAAGCTGTATAAGGTGCTGCATCCGGTATGCGGCAAGCCGATGGTCGGGCATGTCGTGTCAACGCTGGAGAAGCTGCAGGTTTCCCGTACAGTTGTCGTCGTCGGTCACGGCGCTGAGATGGTCAAGGGCTACCTTGGGGATCGTGCCGAGTACGCGCTGCAGGCTGAGCAGCTCGGCACAGGTCATGCTGTGCTGCAGACGAAGGAGCTTCTAGCCGAGGAGGAGGGTCTGACGATCGTCATCTGCGGTGATACGCCGCTCGTGTCGGTGGAGACGCTCGAAGGCATGATGACGCTCCATAAGGAGCGGGGAGCAGCGGCGACCATATTGACCGCGGTCGTCGACCAGCCGAAGGGATACGGTCGCATCATTCGCGACGACTCCGGTTACGTGACGAAGATTGTGGAGGAGAAGGACTGCAGTGAGGAGCAGCGCCTCGTGCAGGAGATTAATACGGGCACGTACTGCTTCGATAACCGCAAGCTGTTCGCGGCGCTGTCACAGGTGACGAATCAGAATGCGCAGAATGAGTATTACATCACGGACGTCATCGCCATCTTGAACGGGCAGGGGGAGCGGGTTGACGGCTACGTGCTCGCCGATAGTGCCGAGTCAATCGGCGTGAACGATCGTCTGGCGCTGGCCGAGGCGGAGCAGGCGATGCGCACGCGCATTAACCGCAACCATATGCTGAACGGCGTCACGATCATCGATCCGGCGAGCACTTATATCGAAGCGGATGTGCAGATCGGAGCGGATACGGTCATCTACCCAGGCACAGTGCTGCGCGGCGAGACGGTTATCGGCGAAGACTGTGTGCTCGGACCGCAGACCGATATTGCGGACAGCCGTCTGGATGCGGGCGTCACGGTGAAGCAGTCGGTGCTGCAGGAGGCCGTCGCAGGCAAGGGCTCGACAATCGGGCCGTTCGCTTACTTGAGACCGGGAGCAGAGCTTGGGCAGAAGGTGAAGATCGGTGATTTCGTTGAGATCAAGAATGCGAAGCTCGGCGACGAGACGAAGGTATCTCACCTGAGCTACGTCGGCGACGCGGTCATTGGGCGTAATGTCAATGTCGGCTGTGGCGCGATCACGGTCAATTACGACGGCTTCAACAAGCAGGTGACGATCGTCGAGGACGACGCGTTCGTTGGCAGCAACGTCAACCTGATCGCGCCTGTCGTTGTCGGTAAGGGCGCCTACGTCGTGGCGGGCTCGACGATTACGCACAATATTGAAGCTGGCGACCTTGCGATTGCCCGGGAGCGCCAGGTGAACAAGGCGGGCTACGCCGACAAGCTGCGGGCGAAGTTCGCTGCCAAGAAGGCTCAGGAGAAGAAGTAGTCCACTTGGATAACAGTAGGCTCTGAGAGATCTTGGTTCTGGCTACGCCAAATGCATTTATATTTTTTTAAGCTGGAAGGTTTTAGACCTCCTTCGATTTGGGCAAAGTAGTAGAAGCTACGCATGTGCCCAATTGAAGGAGGTCTATTGATCATATGGCATCTACATTGAAAGCAGAAGCGCGCAACGGCAGTACGAAGGGTGACCGCAACAAGCTGCGCGCGCAAGGTAAGGTTCCGGCGGTCGTCTACGGCAAGAAGGTGTCCCAGACCTCGATTGCGATCGACCAGAAGGAGCTTCTCGCCCTCTTGAAAATTAATCCTCATGCGATCATTGAGCTGGACGTGCCAGAGGTCGGCAAGCAGCCGGTCATGATTAACGAAATTCAGCGTGATTATATTACGCGCCAGCTGCTCCATATCGACTTCCACCAGATCAATATGGATGAGCCGGTCAATACGACCGTTCGCTTGGACTTCGTCGGCGATCCTGCAGGCGTTCAGGCTGGAGGCATTCTGCAGATTCAGCGCCACGAAATCGACATTCGCTGCTTACCGACGCAAATTCCGTCGTCGATCCCAGTCGACATCAACGGACTTGAGGTGGGCGAAAATATGTTCGTATCGCAAATTCAGGTGCCTTCCCATGTCGAAATGAAGACCGACGCCAACGACGTTGTCGCGACGATCCTCAGCCCGCAGAAGGCGGAGCCGGAGACGTCACCTAGCGAGCCGATTGAGGTAGCGGATACAGCCGTTGCCAAGACCGAGGCGGAGAAGGCCGAGGAGCCAGTATAAATCTCAAGCTCGTGACCGTATGACCACGTCATCCCATTGAACGTCAAGCGCAGCATGTCTCAAGTGATCCTTGAGCGTCCTGCGCTTTTTTCATTAGAACGGGCCGGGGAAGGGAGGATGTGGCAAGGGCTGAGCAATTCAGGTATGATGGGAAGCAAGTAGCGTTGAAGGGAGCAGGCGAAGTTGAAATGGTTTGTAGGACTCGGGAATCCGGGCAAGCAGTATGAATCGACGCGCCACAATATTGGCTTTATGGCGCTTGATCGGTTTGCGGAGCGGCATAGCATCAAGATCACTTCAAGCAAGTGCAAGGGACTGCTCGGTGAAGGGGTTATCGGCGGGCAGAAGGTGTATCTGCTGAAGCCGCAGACGTATATGAACTTGTCGGGGGAGTCGATGCGCTCGTTCATGGACTTCTATAAAGCGTCGATTGAAGATCTGATCGTCATTTATGACGATCTGGACACGCCGTTCGGCAGCATCCGGCTTCGGTATCAGGGCAGCGCGGGCGGACATAACGGCATCAAGTCGACGATTGCACATCTCGGTACCCAGTCGTTCAATCGGATTCGGATGGGCATCTCCCGGCCTGCGCCGGGGCGTGATATTGCTGATTACGTGCTGCACACGTTCTCGAAGGAGGAATTCGCGGGGATGCCGGCTGTACTGGATCGTACCTGTGACGCGATGGAGCATGCGCTGTCGCATCCGTTCGAGACGACGATGGCGAAGTTTAACGCTTAGCGAACGGTTGGTCGAGCTGGGTACGTACCAGGCGGGATACGTGGCAGTAGCCTGTATGATAGGTGTGGATACAGTATGCATTTTTGCCATGAATGGCTAATCTCCGACTCGGATGGGAATAATGGTGCTAAGTACCGCTTTGCTCGGTGAAGCGCTAGGGAGGTTAGCCGTATGGCCATTACGTACAAATGTCGACATTGCAGCACGCTTATTGGAGAAATTCGTCACGGCGAAGTGAATGAATTTCAGCTCGGCTTCCATTTCTTGACCCCTGAGGAACGTAGAGATATAATATCGTATGACCCATCTGGGGATATCACCGTTAAGGTGGTTTGCGATTACTGCAAGCAAGCGTTGGAAGCCAACCCGGAGCTATCGCTCCTCGCGAACCCGTTGCAATAAGCGCTCGCGGTCGTCCGTCTTGCAGGCGGAAGCCCGACGCAAGATAGGGTATCGCGTATCGGCTGAACGGCTTACAGGATGAAGACCGGCCTAAAGCGATTGTCGCTCTAGGCTTTTTTTAGAGTTCAGGCAACGATGCCGCCCGCATGGTACATTGTTTTAGAGCATGCATGTAAGTCGAGGAAGGTCTGCTGCGTTGCTGTTGGGCGTAGAGGCTGTGTATACGGGATGCATAAGAAGCTGGCGGTAATAGGTGGAGAGGGGTGTCCCGGTTGCAAGCATTAATCCAAGCGTTCTCTGCTGATCCGGAATTTAAGAGCATTGTATCCGGCATCCGGTCGGGAATGAGAGAGCAGTTGATCTCCGGTCTTACCGGTTCGTCGCGGCAGGTGATGCTGGCCTCGCTATATGAGGAGCTGCGTCAGCCGCTATTTGTAGTTACACACAATATGTTCGCCGCGCAAAAAATGTTCGAGGACCTCGTCGAGCTGCTGCCGCCAGGTCAGGCGCTGCTGTTCCCGGCGCAGGAGCTGCTCGCAGCCGAGGCGGCGATTGCCAGCCCCGAGATGCTGGCGCAGCGCATTGATGCCTTATCCCGGCTAGCCTCAGGCTTTCGCGGGATTGTCGTCGTGCCTTATGCGGGCATGCGCAGACTGCTGCCGCAGCGCGAGGCGATTGAGTCGGCACGGCTAACGGTGCAGGTCGGGCAGACGCTGGAGCTGGAGGCGTGGATGGCCCGCCTCGTCGAGTTCGGCTACGAGCGCGTAGACCGCGTCGAGACGAAGGGTGAGATGAGCGTGCGCGGAGGGATTATCGACCTGTTCCCGCTCACCTCGCCTCATCCGTACCGGATCGAGCTGTTCGATGTAGAGGTCGATTCGATTCGCTCATTCGATGTGACCGACCAGCGGTCGATCGACAAGGTGGAGGAGCTCGTCATTACGCCGTGTCATGAGATCGTCGCAGATCGGAACCGTTTACAATCGGCGGCGCAGCACGCCTATGAGCTGCTGCAGGAGCAGCTGGGCAAGGTGACCGATCGTGCGGTTAAGGACCGCTTGCTCGAGCATGTGGGGCACGAGGTGGAGCTGCTGCGGCAAGGGCAGCACTTCCAGGGTATGTTCAAGTATGCGGGCCTTATTTACCCGGAGAAGGAAACGCTGCTCGATTATATGCCGAAGGATGCCGTCCTCATCGTCGATGAGCCGGCCCGTCTGCTCGAGACGGCGAAGCAGCTGGAGAAGGACGAGGCCGAATGGATGACCGGCTCGCTGTCAGACGGCAAGTGCTTGCCGCAGCTGACGCTGTCGAAGCCGTATGAGTCGCTGCTTCATCGTAAGCCTTACCCGACCTTATACATGTCCTTATTCTTAAGACAGGTTCCGAACACGACACCGCAGAACATCGTCAACTTCATGTGCCGTCTGATGCAAAATTTCCACGGTCAGATGAATGTGCTCAAGAGTGAGATGGAGCGCTGGAAAAAATCCGGTGCCCAGGTGATGCTGCTCGCCGGCGATGCAGACCGGGTGGAGCGGATGCGCCGCGTGCTTGCCGATTACCAGATTGAGGCTCCGCCTATCGTGGAGGGCAATCTTCAGACCGGCTTCGAGCTGCCAAGCATTCATCTGGTCGTCATCACCGAAGGCGAGATGTTCACGCAGAAGCAGCGCAAGGCGCGCAAGCTCGACAAGAAGATCGAGAACGCGGAACGGATCAAGAGCTATCAGGAGCTGAAGGTTGGCGATTATGTCGTACACGTCAATCACGGGATCGGGAAGTTCGTCGGGATCGGTACGCTCGAGGTCGGAGGCATTCATAAAGATTATTTGCACATTATGTACGCCGGCGGCGATAAGCTGTCCGTGCCAATCGATCAGATCGATCATGTCCAGAAGTATGTCGGCGCGGAGGAAGGTAAGGAGCCGAAGGTCTATAAGCTCGGCGGCACCGACTGGAATCGGGTCAAGACGAAGGCACGCGCTTCGGTGCAGGACATTGCCGACGATCTGATCAAGCTGTACGCGGAGCGTCAGGCGACGGTCGGTTATGCGTTCAGTAAGGACAGCACGTACCAGCAGGAATTCGAGGGCATGTTCCCTTACGAGGAGACGGGCGACCAGCTTCGGGCCATTGAAGAAATTAAGGTCGATATGGAGAAGCCGCGGCCGATGGATCGTCTGTTGTGCGGCGACGTCGGCTACGGCAAGACGGAGGTTGCGATTCGTGCAGCGTTCAAGGCGGCGATCGATGGCAAGCAGGTAGCGGTGCTCGTGCCGACGACGATTCTCGCCCAGCAGCACTATGAGACGTTCCGTGAGCGCTTCGCGGGCTATCCACTGAATATTCAGGTGCTTAGCCGCTTCCGCTCGAAGAAGGAGCAGACCGAGACGATGAAGGGCGTGAAGACGGGCGCCGTTGACGTCATCATCGGGACGCACCGGCTGCTGTCGAAGGATGTGCAATTCAAGGAGCTCGGCTTGTTGATTGTCGATGAGGAGCAACGGTTCGGCGTGTCCCACAAGGAGAAGCTGAAGCGGCTGAAGACGAACGTCGACGTGCTCACGCTGACGGCGACACCGATTCCGCGGACGCTGCACATGTCGATGCTCGGCGTGCGCGACTTGTCCGTTATTGAGACGCCGCCGGAGAATCGATTCCCGGTGCAGACGTACGTCGTGGAGTACAGCACCTCGCTCGTGCGCGAGGCGATCGAGCGGGAGCTTGCCCGGGAAGGGCAGGTGTACTACTTGTACAACCGTGTGCAGGGCATTACGCAGATGGCGGAGCAGATCTCCATGCTCGTGCCTGATGCGAGAGTGACCGTAGCTCACGGGCAGATGTCCGAGCAGGAGCTGGAGAAGACGATTCTTGACTTCCTCGACGGTGAATTCGACGTCCTCGTCAGCACGAGCATTATCGAGACCGGCGTCGATATCCCGAACGTGAACACGCTGATCGTGCACGATGCCGATAAGATGGGCTTGTCCCAGCTGTACCAGCTGCGCGGCCGCGTCGGGCGATCGAACCGAATCGCTTACGCCTATTTCACGTATCAACGGGATAAGGTGCTCACCGAGGTAGCGGAGAAGCGTCTGCAGGCGATCAAGGAATTTACAGAGCTCGGCTCAGGGTTTAAAATTGCTATGAGGGACTTGTCCATTCGCGGAGCAGGCAACCTGCTTGGTGCGGAGCAATCCGGCTTCATCGCCTCGGTCGGCTTCGATCTGTACTCACAGATGCTGGCGGAGGAGATTCAGAAGCGGAAGCAGGAGATGGGCGGCGAGGAGGTTCAGGAGGTCAAGGTCGGCTCGACGCAGCTGGATATTCAGCTTGACGCTTACATCCCAGGCGACTACATCTATGACAGCGTGCAGAAAATTGAGATTTACAAGAAGGTGGCTGCCGTTCAGACGCTGGAGGAGGCGGCGGAGCTCCATGATGAGCTCGTCGACCGGTTCGGTGACTTGCCGGATGCGGTGCACAACCTGCTGCTGGCCGCAAGGCTGAAGGTGTACGGCTCGATGTATGGTATTGAAGTCATTTCACAAAAAGGGCTGGATTATGAGCTGACGTTCCACGCTGACCGTAACGGCAGTCTGGACCCGGAGGCTTGGGCGCAGTTGACCGAACAATTTCAACGCGTGAAGCTTGTGAACGGACCTCACATGGTTATCGTGACTAGCGGAAAGGGATTGACGCCAGAACAATCCATCGAATTGCTCGAAAAGCTTCTGGTACAATACAAGCGTGCGCTGAAATCGAAGGGAGAACTGCAAAATGCATCAAAATAAACGGAACAAAAAACGGGTAATCGCGCTGCTAATGGCGCTCGCGCTGGCCTCGAGCCTCGCTGTAGGCTGTGGGAAGAAGGACGAGGCAGCACCGGCTCCAGGAGCCGAGACGCCAGCAGCTCCAACAGGAGATGCGTCCGAGGTGCTCGTCGCGTACAAGGGCGGCAAAGTCACCCGGGCTGAGTTCGATAAGTTCGTAGGCATCAACATGGTGTTCTACCCGCAGTATGAGCAGTTCAAGACCGACGCTGCGTTCCAGCAAGATATTATGAACCAGCTGATCGTATTCCGCATTATGGGCGCTCGCGCGAACGATACGGTCAAAGCGGAAGCCGACAAGAGAGCAACCGAGCAGATGGAGCAGATCAAGATGTACCTGGGCATGCAGGAGGGTGGCATGGACAAGGTGCTCAAGGATGCGAATGTGACGGAGCAGGATCTGCATGAGTTCGTGAAGGGCAGCATGATGGCGATGATTCAGGCGGAGAGCGAAGTGACCGAGGATAAGGTGAAGGCCGCTTACGACAACAACCTGAAGCAGGATGCTGACATGTATACGGTCGCAACGGTTCGTCATGTGCTCGTCGGTACGACAGATGCGGCAACAGGTCAGGCATCGCGCACGAAGGAAGAGGCGCTGGCACGCGCGAAGGAAGTGCAGCAGAAGCTGACGGGCGGCGGAGATTTCGATGCGCTGGCGAAGGAATATTCCGACGACCCGGGCTCCAAGGACAGCGGCGGCAAGTATGAGAACGCCGAAGTATCCCAGTGGGTACCGGAATTCAAGAAGGCGGCAATCGAGCTGCCGATCGGCAAGATCAGCGATCCGGTCGAGACAAGCTTCGGCTACCACGTTATGAAGGTCGAATCGCGCAGCACGAAGAGCTACGACGAGGTGAAGGAAGGCCTTCGCTCGGAGGCCGCTCAGAACGTCATCTACGACTTCCTGGAGAAGGAGCTTCCGGGTCTGATCGAGTCGAACAAGCTGCCGAAGCCAGAACCAGCAGCACCGGCTCCAGCTACGGAAGCACCGAAGACCGAGGAGAAGAAGTAACAATTACCAGAGCGTCCCGCAGGGGCGCTCTGTTTTGTTTTGTCAATAATGGACATAATGAAGACAGCGGCAGCCTATACATAGCGCTTGGGGCAGCTGCAGAGCCACCAGACGGGTCGTGCATAACCTTCTGGGAATCGA
This sequence comes from Paenibacillus sp. YYML68, assembly GCF_027923405.1. Classification (NCBI taxonomy): domain Bacteria; kingdom Bacillati; phylum Bacillota; class Bacilli; order Caryophanales; family Paenibacillaceae; genus Paenibacillus; species Paenibacillus sp. YYML68. Next base: position 657,733 of record NZ_BQYI01000001.1, read on the forward strand.
AGAATACTATGGTCAGTCGAATTCCCTCCATTGTATACAAGGGTAATCCAGTCTGTATCACATTCTTCAAGGAAAGCGAGGCATCTAGATTATGAAAGCAACTGGAATCGTTCGTCGTATTGACGATCTTGGCAGGGTCGTGATCCCCAAGGAGATCCGCCGTACTCTGCGTATCAGGGAAGGGGACCCTCTTGAAATTTTCGTAGACCGCGACGGAGAGGTCATTCTGAAGAAGTATTCTCCGATCGGCGAGCTCGGGGATTTTGCTAAGGAGTATGCCGAATCGCTCTTTGAAAGCACGAATCACATTACCATGATATCGGATCGCGATACAATGATTGCGGTGGCAGGCGGCTCGAAGAAGGAGTACTTAGACAAGGCAGTAGGTAGCCTGATTGAGACTTGCATGGAAAACCGGAAGGCGACGCTGGAGAGCGGCGCAGGCACTTATGAGCTGTGCAAGGACGCTGCAGAAGTATATGGCTCTTATGTTATCGCGCCAATCGTAGCGGGCGGAGACCCGATCGGTTCGGTCGTACTGGCTTCGAAGGATGAGAACGTGAGAATGGGTCAGATGGAGCTGAAGATGGCAGAGACAGCCGCAGGCTTCCTGGCTAAGCAGATGGAGCAATAACCGGAGCAATACGGATGAAGGGCTCGACGGCAACACCACAAAGGCAAGCTTCCTGATGTTCTTCCGAAAGGGAGAGGCAGGAAGCTTTTTCTTGTCTAGGGATAGACTCTGCACTAGAATATAAGGCAGCGCGGTGCATTCAAGTATATGAAAGATAGAGCCGAATTGGTAAATGATTAGGGATGCGCTATAATGGTGGGGCTGATTGGCACGCACGGGAGGCAGATGTAAGGATGCAGCTACAGAAGGAATGGATGAGGCTCTGCCTACGACGGACAGGCTGCCTATGGCGAGGGGGCGGCTATGGAAGGGGAGCATAAGCCTGATCAGCGCGAAGGCGCATCGGGTCATGTAACTTCAATGAAGAGGGACAGTGCGTCCGGCGGTGCGGGGCGCACGATTCTGAAGGGAGCGGCTGTGCTCGGCATCGCAGCGGTCATCACGAAGCTGCTCGGCACGCTGCAGAAGATACCGCTGCAGAACCTCGCGGGAGACGAGGTATTCGGCATATACAGCGCCATCTATCCGCTGTATACGATGCTGGTCTATGTCGCGACAGCGGGCTTCCCGATCGTCGTCTCAAGCTTCGTTGCGGAATACGCGGCTAAGGGGCATCACGAGGAAGGCAAGCGCGTGCTGCGTGTCGCTTGTATCGTACTGCTGGTGTCGGGAACGGCGGGCTTCCTGCTTCTGTATGGCAGCGCTCCTCAGCTGGCGGGCTGGATCGGCTCCTCACGCGCGGAGCCTGGCATTCGTGCGATCTCCTTCGCGCTGCTGCTTGTGCCGGTGATGTCGGCGCTTCGGGGTTATTACCAAGGCTATGGGCGGATGGAGCCGACCGCGTGGTCGCAAGTAATTGAGCAGGCGGTGCGGGTAGCGGCGATGGTCGCCTTGCTGTTCGTGCTGCTGGAGCTGCAGGCGGGGCCTGCGACGATCGCTGCAGGCGCCACGTTCGGCTCTGTCGTCGGGGCAGCAGCAGGACTAGTGGTTACGATGACGTATTGGCTGCGGGAGCAGAGACTGCAGGGCGGGGTTAAGCCCAGGGCGGCTTCTCAACTTCGGTGGCGCGACGATATGAGACTGGCAAGACGGCTTGCGGTATATGCGATCCCCGTATGCTTAGGTGCGTTGACGACGCCGCTGCTCGGACTTGTGGACGTATTCATGATACCGCGCTTGCTTCGCAGCTCGGGTCTTGATGAGGCGCAGGCGATGTACGCCTTCGGCCTGTACAATCACGGGCAGCCGCTCGTGCTGCTCGTGTCGATGATTGCCGCCTCGATGGCGGCGGCGATCGTCCCGGCCATTGCCGAGGCGCGGCATCGTGGTGACCGCGAGGCGGTGCGTGCGCGTGCGGGCTATGCGCTGCGGCTGACGTGGCTGCTCGGTCTGCCAGCCTCGGTCGGGCTCGCGATGCTGGCGGAGCCGATCAATGTGATGTTCTTCCGCACGAGCGAAGGGACGTCGGCGATGCAGGTGCTGGCGTTCACCGCGGTGCTGTCTGCGGTGAATCTCGTCGCGGGCAGCGTGCTGCAGGGGCTCGGCGCCGTGCGTGCGCCGGCGCTGTACCTGCTGGTCGCCACGCTGGCGAAGCTTGCGCTGAACGCGGCTCTCGTGCCGCGTCTGGGCATTGACGGCGCCGCCTGGGCCGCCGTCGGCGCGTTCGCGCTCGCGGCTGTGCTCGCGCTCGCGCACAGCCTGCGTGCCGCAGGCGTCCAGGCGCCTCGCGGCCGTGCGCTCCTGCTGCCGATGCTAAGCATCGGCAGCATGGCGCTCGGCCTCGCGGCCTGGACGCACGGCGCAGCGCCGCTTCTCGCGCGACTGGCGGCAGCGATGCCCCCGCGGGGCATCGCTGCGCTCGTCGCGCTCGGCGGCGTAGCTGGCGGCGCGCTGCTGTACGCGCTCGCGTTGTTGCTGCTGCGCGTCATCACCGCGCAGGATCTCGCGCACGCGCCGCCACTGCAGCGCGTGCTGCCGCAATGGCTGCAGCGGCGGCTGCGCTAAGCCGCGTGCTCACGCTGCGCGCGGGCGGTACGCAGCCGCCCCGCACATCGAGCTGGCGCACGGCATGTCTGCTACAGCCGCGTTCGCACGCACACATCGAGCTGTGGCTGAGCATGGCGAGTTACAGCCGCCTTTTGCACACCTACATAGAGGCTATGGATAGAGGAGGAGAGAGCATGAGCGCTCAACCGCAAATAACGGTCGTCGGACTGGGTACCGGCGACGAGAACCAATTGACGCTAGGCGTATGGCGCAAGCTGCAAGCAGCTGGCAACCGGGGAGGCGCGGTGTACTTACGCACGAAGGAGCATCCGATGGTGACGCTGCTTGATCATCACGGCATCCGCTACGAAACGTTCGACGCGGTCTACGAGGCCCATGAAGGCTTCGAGGCAGTCTATGAGACGATTGCGGAATCGCTCCTCGCGAAAAGTGTCGAGCCTAATGCAGGAGAGCTGCTCTACGCCGTTCCCGGTCACCCGATGGTAGCGGAGAGAACCGTACAGCTGCTGCGGGAGCGCTGCTCGTCAAGGGGCGTTCTGCTCACGATGATGGGCGGAGAGAGCTTCCTGGATCAAGCGTTCTTGCGGCTCGGCTTCGATCCGATTGAAGGCTTCCAGCTGCTGGATGCGACAGAGCTGAAGGCATCGGCGATGAACCCGCGTATGCATACGCTGATCGGACAGGTGTACGATACGTTCACCGCCTCAGATGTGAAGCTTACGCTGATGGAGCTGTATCCCGACGATTATCCGGTAACGGTCGGGCATTCGCTTGGTGTAGCTGGTGAGGAGCGAGTCCGAGAGGTGCCGCTGTATGAGCTGGACCGCGTCGAGGGCTACGGTAACCTGTCACTCGTCTGGGTGCCGAGAACGGATCGGGATGACGTTCGGAATCGCACGTTCGAGCGGCTGCACGAAATCGTTGAAATCTTGCGCAGTCCGGACGGCTGTCCGTGGGACCGCGAGCAGACGCATGAGTCGCTGCGGCGTAATCTGATCGAGGAAGCGTACGAGGTGTTGGAGACGATCGAGGAGGACGACCCGGAGCATATGCGCGAGGAGCTCGGCGACTTGCTGCTGCAGGTGATGCTCCATGCACAGATCGAGGCCGATGTCGGTTCGTTCACGGTGTACGACGTCATTGCAGAGCTGAACGAGAAGCTTATTCGCCGTCATCCGCATGTGTTCGGAGCAAGCCAAGCCGAGGATGCCGAGGAGGCGCTCGTCAATTGGCAGCAGATTAAAGCAGAGGAGAAGCGTCTTAAGGGCATTGAGCCAGGCAGTCAGTCGGTGCTGGGCGGTGTTCCCCGCGGGCTGCCGGGCCTCATGAAGGCGTACAAGCTGCAGAAGAAGGCGGCTGAGGTCGGCTTCGACTGGAAGACGCTCGAGGACGTGCTGCCTATTGTGCAGTCCGAGCTGGATGAAGTGATCGAGGCGATCCGCACGAGCGGGAAGGCCGAGCAGCATGAGGAGCTGGGCGATCTGCTCTTCGCCGTGGTGAATCTGGCGCGCTTCCTGAAGGTCGAGCCGGAGGAAGCGATGGCTGACGCCAGTCGCAAGTTCGTCATGCGGTTCCAGTACATTGAGGAGCAGCTGAAGCAGAGGGGCTTGACACCGCAGGAGGCGGACCTGCAGCAGATGGAGGATTTGTGGCAGGAAGCAAAAAAAGTTCTCAAACGTAGTAGTGAATAGAAGGATTTTCCTATAAAACAAAGAACTTATAAGTTCAGTGTGATCACAGAGGAGGCAATTGACCTATGAACAAAATGGATCTGATCAACAACATTGCTGAAAAAAGCGGCATGTCCAAAAAAGACGTAGAATCCGTATTGAACAGCTTCATCGGCGAAGTAACCGATGCGCTGGCCACTGGCGATAAAGTTCAACTGATCGGCTTCGGTACATTCGAAACGCGCAAGCGCTCGGGACGTACCGGTCGCAACCCGCAGACAGGTCAAGAAATAGTGATCCCAGAATCGAACGTGCCTGCCTTCAAGGCTGGCAACAAGCTTAAAGAAGCGGTGAAGTAATGAGGCTCGATAAATTTCTGAAGCTCTCGCGGCTGATCAAGCGGCGTACCGTAGCGAAGGACGTATCCGAGCAAGGCCGCGTATGGATTAACGGCAGAGAAGCGAAGCCGAGCAGCGCGGTGAAGGTCGGAGACGAGCTGACGGTGCAGTTCGGGCAGAAGCTCGTCACGATTCGCGTCGAGCTGTTGAGCGAATCGACGCGGAAGGAAGATGCCGCGAAGATGTACACGCTGTTGAAGGAAGAGATGAATAAGCAGGAGACGGATTCTTTATTCTAAGCGGACCTCCGTCCTCTTGCGTGAATGCTGCTGGCAGCTTTGCCGCCTTGAGGAGTGCGCTTTCGATGGTACGGCGAGGTATGGCAAAGCTTTTTTCGTCGTATGAAGCGCGGTGGCTTCAGCCTCTGGGCACACTAACCATGCCGTTCTCTATTGCACACATAGAGCGCTTCACGGCGCGTTCCTTGGTCAAGGTTCTAAATACATGTCTCCTCCCATAGCCTATAGTAAACAAGCTTTGGCTCAGGGCTGCTTCTTAATTGAAGCGGGCTGGGCAAGGCGTCAGGAGGGGACGAACCTATGGTGGAGCAACCGGGCAAGGTGAAACGTCAGGAGATCAAGATGCTGAATCGCAAGCTGCTCGAAGTATCTGGCGTCCTGAACGTAGAGAGCTTCGACAGCGAGGAGTTTTTGCTGGAAACCGACAGCGGCTATCTGATGATTAAGGGGCAGAACCTGCATATCAAAAACTTGAGCCTTGATCAAGGGTTAGTGGCGATTGAAGGCTATGTCCATGAGCTGGCGTATCTCGATTCGAACGGGCAGGGCAAGTCCAAGGGGCTGTGGGGGAAGCTGTTTAAGTGACGCTACACGTCCAATTCCTTACGCTGGGCATGATGTGCGCGGGAGGCTTGTCACTAGGCGGCTTATTCGATCTGTACCGGGTGCTCTCTGGCCAGCTGAGAGTGCCGGTATGGCTTCGGGCCGTTCTCGATCTCGTGTACTGGCTCGCTGGAACCGTTATCGTATTCCTTCTGCTCTATGAGAGCAATTGGGGGGAAGTTCGCCCTTTCATCTTTCTCGGTCTAGGCATTGGTGTAACGCTTTACTTTTTGCTGTTTAGCCGTTCGGTGATCTGGGTAATTAACGGCATGATCCGCATCGTGCTATGGATCGCGCGTCTTCTCCGCCAGCTGGTCATTATTTTCATTATACGACCAGCCATAGGACTGTATCGGCTTGCGCTTATTTTGTTTGGTTTTGTGTGCGCTGCCGCTATTTTCATGTACCGAGTTGTGTTACAATTGCTATACCCATTGTGGCGACTCGTTACTTGGCTGCTTCGACCGCTGGGCAGATGGCTGCGTATTCCAGTTCCAGGCTGGCTGCGGCAAGGGTATGAACGGGTTGTGCGCCTGATCCGCAAGCTTTTCCAATGAATGAAGGAGGATTCTGAAGGATGCAACCCAATTCTAAAGCCGTTCAGACTCAACTTCAGAGCAAAGGTGTCATTCGCAGACGCCGGTTGGTGATGCTGGTGATGATATGCTTTTTGAGCTGGGCAGGCGTAACGCTTTGGAATCAGAATGATAAGATTCACGCACGCAAGGAGCAGGTTGCCGCATTGCAGGCGAAGCTGGCGGAGACGCAAGCGACGAATGACAGTGTGCAGCGCGAGCTCGAGCGGCTGAACGATCCGGAGTATGTGGAGCAGATGATTCGCAAGGAGCTGCAATATGTGAAGCCCGGCGAAACATTGTTTTATACCCCTCAATCAGGGGGCCGATAACGATAAGCCGCACACAGCATTCCTTTGTTGACCGCAATGCATGGGTGCGTTATAATCGGCATAGCTTCGTTTTCTTATGTTTTTCTAACTATTTAAGGGAGGAACAGTTTACTTTATGGCAATTGAAGTGGGCAGCAAGCTGCAAGGTAAAGTTACAGGCATTACTCACTTTGGGGCGTTCGTTGAGCTATCCGAGGGAGTGACAGGGTTAGTTCATATCTCGGAGATTGCAGATAACTACGTCAAGGACGTGAACGATCATCTGAAGCTAGCCGATATCGTTACGGTGAAAGTGATTAATGTCGACAAGGACGGCAAGATCGGATTGTCCATCAAGCAAGCGGTGGACCGCCCTGCAGATGCCGCTCCTCCAACAAGGCCCGCTCGTTTTGAACGTCAAGGCGGAGACCGTGGCGGTGATCGTGGAGGCTTTAACCGAGGTGACCGTGGGGACCGCGGCAATCGTGGAGGCAAGCCACCCGTTGGCCGACTCAGCTTTGAGGACAAGATGGCGCGTTTCTTGAAGGATAGTGAAGATCGAATTTCCTCCCTGAAGAAGAATACGGAAGGCAAGCGTGGCGGACGCGGTGCGCGTCGCGACTAGTCTGCTCCTAAGGTGACAGCCTGCTGTACGACTAGCGTGTGTCATCAGCACGATCAACTGAATATAACTGACAAGCCGTTCGTACCTGCCCAGGTGAGCGGCTTTTTTGCGTCCTGTCATCCAGTAAGCGTCGCTATAGCAAGCCTTGACAATCAGCTTCGCACTAAGCTATACTGATGCTTATTGTGGCGGCGTAGCTCAGCTGGCTAGAGCGTACGGTTCATACCCGTAAGGTCGGGGGTTCGATCCCCTCTGCCGCTATTAGGAATGTACAAGAAGACCCTTGGTTCCGATGCACCGTTGTCGGAATGAGGGTCTTTGTTTTGTTGCTGAGCTTACCAGGCTGCTGGTCGCGTTTATCGACTTGCATGGTCCTTGTCACACTGCCATTCGCCCTGTGCAGACTAGTTTTGTCGAGACAAGGTGCCCGCCTTGTGCAAATCGACATGTAAACACGTTTTCGCCATTCATTCGAAGCGAACGGCCTGCGAACGTGCGGTGACGAGTCTGTTTACATATTTATGTGTATGCGCTTACAACATTGGCTATAGAAGCACTCCTTCACATTTCGCAGGCTACCTGATTTTGTCGGAAAAAACTTTGAGCCGACTTCCTGATTATGACAAACTTTCTGTTGTGTAAAGGATATACTAAGCCTACTAATAGCTTATGGGTGGTGTATCGAAATTATGCTAAGAAATCAGCTCTTCAAACGAATGAGCTCGACAGGCTCGGAAAGCACGAGAAAACTGCGGGCATCCATCAAGGCTGCCTTCAATGAAAACAGACTCGTCCAAGCTGTCGTCGGTAAGAAGTGGTCGATCCTGCTGTTGTTCATGGCTTTCCTCCTCGGTCGGGCAATGATTCTCGACGAGCTGGCTCCATTCGGTGTCGCGATCTTTGCGGTCATGTACTTCCTGCGGCGAGAGCTGCTGCTATGGACGGCCGTGTTCGTGGCGGCGGGCAGCCTGTTCTCGGCAGATCCCGTGCATACGGGCTACGTGCTGGCGGAGATGGTCGTGTTCTTGCTCATGCAGAAGGGCGTTGAGCGGTTCCAGCGCTCCGATATCTCCTACGCCCCAGCGATGGTATTCATGACCGTATTCTTCGTGCAGATGTTCGCCTCTCTGTCAACTGAGGGGATGAGCTGGTACACGCTGATGATGATCGGCGTCGAGGCGCTGCTGAGCTTGATTCTGACCCATATCTTCCTGCAGGCGCTGCCTGTATTCACCTTAACTCGTAAAAATTATAGTCTCAAAAATGAAGAGGTCATCTGTCTCATTATTCTGCTCGCCTCGGTCATGACCGGAACGGTCGGCTGGACGGCCGGCTCACTTACGATTGAGCATGTGCTGTCGCGCTACTTGATCCTGCTGTTCGCCTTCGTCGGCGGGGCACCTCTTGGCGCCTCCGTCGGTGTCGTGTCCGGGCTCATTCTCAGTCTGGCCAACTCCAGTGCGATCTACCAGATGAGCCTGCTCGCCTTCGCCGGCATGCTCGCCGGATTGCTGCGGGAAGGGCGAAGGATGGCCGTTGCCTTCGGCATGCTGCTCGGCACGTCGATCTTATCGGTCTACCTCGGTAATCAATCGGAGATTATGAGCTCGACCTGGGAATCGGTGGCGGCGGCAGCACTGTTCCTGATGACCCCGAGGGGTGTAATTGAGATGCTTGCGAAGTACGTGCCGGGCACTCAGGAGAATCTGAAGTCGCAGCACGATTATGCGAAGCGGGTTCGCGATGTGACGGCCCATCGGGTCGAGCAGTTCTCGGAGGTGTTCCGTCAGCTGTCGCGCAGCTTCAAGCAGATTACGGTCGATTCGCAGCCGCTCCGCAAGGAGGAGGAGGTCGGCCACTTCATGAATTCCGTCGCAGAGAAATCGTGCGCCACGTGCTGGAAGCGACAGCAATGCTGGGACGAGCGATTTTACCAGACGTATAAATATATGACCGATATGATGACCGAGGTAGAGCTGAACCCGGGTATGTCGCGCAAGGAGCTATCCAGTGAGTGGAAAAAAATATGTATCAAGCCCGATCAGGTGCTCGGCGTTATGCAGCAGCAATATCATATGTACAAGAACGATCAGCACTGGAAAAGGCAAATCATGGACAGTCGCCAGCTAGTCGCTGACCAGCTGTCCGGCGTCTCCCAGGTGATGGAGGATCTCGCGAAGGAGATCAAGCGGGAGGGGCAGGAGCTGTTCATGCAGGAGGAGCAAATTCGGTCCGCGCTGGAGGAGCTCGGCTTATCGATTCATTCGATCGATATTATTAGCCTTGATGAGGGCAATGTGGAGATCGAGATTATCCATCAGTACACAAGAGGCTTCGACGAGTGCCGTAAAATTATAGCGCCGCTGCTATCGGAAATCGTGGGCGAGCATATCGCCGTTAAGGAAGAGCAGCCGCTCGAGCGCAAGGAAGGCTACAGCACGGTCGTGTTCGGCTCGGCGAAGGAGTTCGAGGTCGAGACGGGGGTGGCAGGAGCGGCCAAGGGCGGCGACCTGCTGTCGGGCGACAGCTTCAGCACGATTGAGCTGGGCAACGGGAAGTTCGCGGTCGCGCTTAGCGATGGGATGGGCAACGGCGAGCGGGCACGTGCGGAGAGCAGTGCGGCGCTGTCGATCTTGCAGCAGCTCTTGAAGTCTGGGATGGATGAGAAGCTGGCGATTAAGTCGGTCAATTCCGTACTGATGCTGAGATCGTCCGACGAGGTGTTCGCCACGGTCGACGTCGCACTCATTGACCTGTATAGTGCGAATACGACGTTCATGAAGATCGGCTCGACGCCTAGCTTCATTAAAAGAGGCGACGAGGTGTTCCCGGTGACGGCGAATAACTTGCCAGTCGGCATTCTGCAGGATCTCGACATCGATCTAGTCAGTGTACCGCTCAAGCACGGGGACGTGCTCATTATGATGACAGATGGCATCTACGACGCACCTGGTCATGCGGTGAACAAGGAGCTGTGGATGAAACGGGTGATTTCGGAGATTGAGGCGGACCATCCACAGGACTTCGCTGACATTTTGCTGGAGCGGGTCGTACGTTACCACCACGGGGAAATCTATGACGATATGACGGTGATGGTCGCGCGCGTAGAGAAGTTCCAGCCGGAATGGGCGACCTTCCGAACGCCTCATGTGCAGCGTATTGAGCGCCCGAGAACCGTTAGCTAATGAGCATATATGTCGAACGAGCCGTCTGGCGCTTATCGCGCGCAGGCGGCTTTCTTTTTTTTGACGCGTGCAAGTTTAGAATTCTCTCACCCCGCCCACACTAATATAATAGGATGTTCGAGGCTTGCCTACGAGATTCGAGTTCTCCAGGAGGGGTATCATAATGAAGCAAATCATATTGATTACAGACGGCTGCTCGAACGCAGGCATTAGTCCAGTTATCGCGGCGGCGCAGGCGAAGGCCGAAGGCATCATTGTTAATGTGATCGGAGTGTCGGACCTCGGTGAGACGGGACGGCTCGGCGCTTCGGAGATTGAAGAGATTGCGAAGGCGGGCGGCGGCATTAGTCGGATGGTGCGTCCGGTACAGCTGTCGCAGACGGTGCAGATGATGACGCGCAAGACGGTGATGCAGACGGTACAGCGTGCCGTAGGAGAGGAGCTTCGAGTCATACTCGGGCATAGCCGTGTCGAGGCGCTGCCTCCTGAGCAGCGGTCCGAGGTTGTTCGGGTGATGGATGACTGGGCAGAGAGGGCGAGCCTCAAGGTGGCTTTGCTCATCGACGCCAGCGCCAGTATGAAGCCGAAGCTGCAGGCAGTGAAGGAAGCGATCTACGATTTGCAGTTAAGTCTGCAGTCGAGAGAGGGGGAGAGCCTGCTGTCTGTATTTCATTTCCCAGGTAATGGCTCTGGTAAAGAGGAGGTCGAGTTGGACCTCGATTGGACGAGAGATGTTGCAAACCTGAATCGATTGTTCTATAAATTAAACATGAAGGGTACGACACCGACCGGGCCCGCCCTCATAAAGGTCATTCAATTTATATCCGGTTCAGCCGATGATAAAGGTAGACACGAACGTTCGAGCGTCGTTTCCTACGGGCACAGCAGCCCGGCTCAACGGCAAGGGGAAGGGATATGGAGTGACTACATCGTATAAGCCCTCGTTACCGACTGGAGCAATCGTAACAGGCACGTGGAACGGAAACCGATATGTCGTCGAACGGCTACTAGGTGAAGGTGCCAATGGTAAGGTTTATCTCGTCCGGCGTGGCAGCAAGACGTACGCGCTGAAGCTCGGCTTCGACACCGTCGATCATCAATCGGAGGTGAATGCGCTGAAGTCGATCGCGCGAGCGTCCGAATTTCGCAAGCATTGGATCGAAGCGGATGATCTCGACTGGCAGGGCAAGACGTATCCGTTCAGTGTGATGAGTTATATTAAAGGTAAGCCGCTGCATGAATTCATTCGTGACAACGGTACAGATTGGATGTACGTTATCGGCTTGAATCTGCTTCGCAAGCTGACGCAGCTGCATGCATGCGGTTATATATTCGGCGACCTGAAGCCGGAGAACGTGCTCCTTACGTCCTATGGTGAGGTGGAGCTGATCGATTTCGGAGGCGTGACGGCGAAGGGGCGTAGTGTGAAGCAATTTACCGAAGCATATGATCGAGGGTATTGGAATGCAGGCGGTCGTGTCGCGGATGAGGCTTACGATCTGTTCGCCTTCGCGGCGTTACTGGTGCATGCTGCCGGAGACGGCCGCCGCTTCGAGCAGGCGATGGGGATGCTTCCGCAAACCCGGAGTAGCGAGGGACTCGTGGAGCTGGTGTCGAGCACGCCGCCGCTGCGCACGGTCGAGCCGATCCTGCGGCAGGCGCTAACAGGCCGATACGACAGCTCACGTAAGGCGCTGGCGGACTGGAGAGCCAGAAGCGTACACGCCGCACGTCCTGCACAGCCGGTCCGTAAGCAGCATGGGGGATGGATCCAAGTCTGCTTCACCGCCTCCGTCGTGCTGTTCGCGGCAGCGATGTACTTCGCGTGGCCCTAATGAGCCCAGTATGAATGAGTTATAGTGATGAGTGATGGAGAAAGGTCGGGAATCTACATTGAAGGATGCGCATGCGCTGCAAACGAAAATCGGACGTTTCATCGAGGATGAAGCGCTGCTGAAGCAGGGAGAGGGAGTAGTCGTGGCGGTGTCAGGAGGACCTGACTCGATGGCGCTGCTCCATCTCTTATTCGCGTTGTCGAACTCGTACGGCTGGAGCATTGTTGCGGCTCATGCCGACCATGGGTTCCGAGGCGAGGAGTCGGCAGAGGAAGCGTCCTTCGTCATGAGCACGGCTGCGGCCTGGGGCATTCCTTGCTTCGTGACACGGCTCGATATGCCGGCCTACTTGCAGCAGCATGGCGGCAACCCGCAGGCGGTGTCCCGGGAGCGTCGCTATGCGTTCCTGCGAGATATGGCCATACAAGTAGGCGCGACGAGCATAGTGCTGGCCCATCATGCCGACGATCAGGCGGAGACGGTGCTCATGCGGTTACTGCGCGGTACGAGTCTGTCCGGACTTGGAGGTATTCCGGTGCGCCGCATGTATGAGCCGGGCATCGAGCTGGTGAGGCCGCTCATTCGGGTCTATAAGCAGGAGCTGCTTGACTATTGCGAGGCTGTGGGCATCCCATACCGCACAGACAGCAGCAACCTCGATACGAAGTATACCCGCAATCGGATTCGGCTTGAAGTTATGCCTTTCCTATCCCGTTACGAGGAACGGCTGCCGGAGACGCTGAATCGATTGGCGCTAGTCGCCGCTGATGAGAACGACTGGCTAGAGGCGCAGACCCGAGAGGTCTGTAAGTCGAATATTACGTTTGGCGACGGGGAGGCTGCTTGGTCGGCGCAATGGTTCGGCGGGGTCCACGTTGCTTTACAAAGGCGATTGATTAAACTAATATTAAGTTATCTCAAGTATGATCCGGAACGCGTCGTCTTCGAACGGATCGAGCATATCCGCAGCTTCGCGCTTCAAGGCACCGCAGGCAACGCACTGCTCCTCATTGAGCCTTCACTCACGCTACGCAGGGAATATGATCGGGTCATTTTACATACTATGGTGTTACCAACAGGCTCATACTGCTACGAGGTGCATGAAGGGCAAGCTGAACTGAGCATTGCGAAGACGAGGACGCGACTGTCCTTTCTGTGGCTGGATCGCGCTGAAGCGGTAGTGGGGCAGCCTGCAGACGACGAAGCGGTGTTCGATCTTGCGAACATTTCTCTTCCTATATACATCCGTAGCCGCAGAGATGGGGATCGAATGTCTCCGTTTGGGTTAAACGGGTCCAAAAAGGTGAAAGATATGTTCATTGACGCGAAGGTGGCAGCACGTAATCGGGAACGTACACCGATTATTACGGATGGTGAGGGTCGGCTGCTGTGGCTGCCCGGTGTCCGCAGATCATCGCTGGCACCGGTAACGGAAGAGACGAAGCGGCTTCTGGTGATGAGGCTTTATTTCGATTAACTTACTGTAGGAGGATCTCTTTTGCAAAACGATGTACTGGAAGTTCTATACTCAGAAGAGCAAATTCAAGACAAGGTCAAGGAAATGGGCGAGCTGATCAGCCGCGACTTTGAAGGGCGCAATCCGCTCGTCATTTGCGTATTGAAGGGCGCGTTTATTTTTATGTCCGATCTCGTGAAGCGCATTACGATTCCGCTCGAGCTTGACTTCATGGCGGTATCGAGCTATGGACATTCGACCAAGTCGTCGGGCGTCGTCAAGATTATCAAGGATTTGGACATCTCCGTAGAAGGGCGGCACGTCTTGATCGTTGAGGACATTATTGACAGCGGTCTGACGCTCAGCTACCTCATCGATGTACTGGAGCGGCGCAATGCGTTATCCATTACAGTCGCAGCCTTGTTCGATAAGCCCGCTCGCCGGACGGTGGAGCTCGATGCCGATTACAAGGGCTTCGTCATTCCTGATGCCTTCGTCGTTGGTTATGGACTTGATTACGCGGAGAAGTATCGGAATTTGCCTTATGTCGGCATATTGAAGCCTGAGGTTTACTCCCACTAGCATTTCTTGAGAAGCCAAGACGTGCTATGGTACAATATACAAAGTTGCCGTTTGTAGAGAGGAGGTAGGGGATGAACCGCATCATTCGCAATACAGGCTTTTATCTGCTTATCTTTCTGGTCACTGTCGGAATCGTTTCCTTCATTAGTAACCGTGGAGAGCAGAAGACCGTTATCAGCTACGATCAGCTCCGCCAGCATCTAATCAGCAAGAACGTGGAATCGATCGTAGTGAAGTATGATGCTCAGACGTATTTGGTCAAAGGGGAGCTTAAGTCTGCGGAATCGCCAGAGAAGAAGAAGTTCGAGGCTCGAGCGCCGTATGAGGAAAGCAGCGGAAACATATTCCGTCTGATCGAACAAAGCGACATTCCCTCGGGAAACGTTTACATTGACAAGATGGAAGGGGACAATGTTTGGATCAGCTTCCTTACCTCCATTATCCCGTTCGTCATTATCTTTATCCTGTTCTTCTTCCTGCTCAATCAAGCCCAAGGCGGCGGCGGGAAGGTCATGAACTTTGGAAAAAGCCGGGCAAGGCTGTATAACGAGGAGAAGAAGCGCGTTACCTTCGAGGACGTTGCCGGGGCAGACGAGGAGAAGCAGGAGCTGGTCGAGGTTGTCGAGTTTTTGAAGGACCCGCGCAAGTTCGCCGCAGTCGGAGCTCGTATTCCGAAGGGCGTCCTGCTGAATGGACCTCCGGGAACGGGTAAGACGCTGCTTGCTCGTGCTGTAGCAGGCGAGGCGGGCGTACCTTTCTTCAGCATCAGTGGCTCCGACTTTGTGGAAATGTTCGTCGGGGTTGGTGCATCCCGTGTACGTGACTTGTTCGAGAATGCGAAGAAGAATGCTCCTTGTATCATATTCATAGATGAAATTGATGCCGTTGGTCGTCAGCGCGGCGCCGGTCTTGGCGGCGGTCACGATGAGAGAGAGCAGACGCTCAACCAGTTGCTCGTCGAGATGGACGGCTTCGGGGCCAACGAGGGCATCATCATCGTAGCAGCGACGAACCGTCCGGATATTCTCGATCCGGCCTTGCTTCGTCCGGGACGCTTCGACCGTCAGATTACAGTCGATCGCCCAGATGTGAAGGGCCGCGAGGCTGTCCTGAAGGTGCATGCGCGCAATAAGCCGCTTGCCAAGGATGTGAAGCTGGATCAGCTGTCCCGCTACACGACCGGGTTCACCGGTGCGGACCTCGAGAACCTGCTGAATGAGGCGGCACTCATCGCAGCTAGGCGTAACCGCAAGGACATCTCTATGGCTGAGATCGATGAAGCGTTCGACCGCGTCATCGTCGGTACGCAGAAGAAGAGCCGTGTCATTAGTGAGCGTGAGAAGCGGATGGTCGCTTTCCACGAAGCAGGACATACCGTAGTCGGACTTCACGTCGAGGACGCGGAGATGGTACACAAGGTAACGATCATCCCTCGCGGACGGGCAGGCGGCTATGTGATGATGCTGCCCAAGGAAGGCGAAGACCGGATGATGCAGACGAAGAACGAGCTGCTCGATAAGGTGACAGGACTTCTCGCAGGACGTGTTGCCGAGGAGCTGTTCATCGGTCAGATCGGTACAGGGGCGTATAGCGACTTCCAACGCGCAACTGGTATTATTCGCCGGATGATTACTGAATTCGGGATGAGCGATAAGCTCGGTCCGATGCAATTCGGCACGTCCCAGGGTCAAGTATTCCTCGGCCGGGATATCGGTCATGAGCAGAACTACAGCGATGCTATCGCGTACGAGATCGATCAGGAGATGCAGTCGATGATTCGCGGCTGCTACGATCGTGCGAAGGAGATCTTGACCACGCACAGCGACCAGGTCAAGCTGATCGCCGAGACGCTGATGGAGAAGGAAACGCTGGAGAAGGATCAGATTCAAGAGCTGATCAAGAACGGCAAGCTCGGAGAGAAGCAAGAAGCGGAGGATGCAGCGCCGCAGCAGCTGAGCTCTGAGGATTTGAAGATCAGCATTCAGCCAAGGGATGATGAGTCAGCAGGTAGTAAGCCAGGCTCCTCGGATGACGAGGCGAAGTAATAGAAGAAAGTCGGTGCCTATAGGTGCCGGCTTTTCCTTTTTTATTGTAGGCTAAGAACGGTCCGAATACGGAAAACTATGCACATGAACACGCTATGCACGTTACGGCTCGAATAAAGGCGTTTTTCTATAGTGGAGCACCGATTTTAGTCATTGACATCACGTATGTGCACGTGTAAATTAGGTTTAAATCTTTATTATGCTTGTGAACATTTTCACCAGCTTGGTGATGAATAGGAAGGTGTGCCATGGAAGCACTAGCGCTAGAGAGGAAGGCTGAGCAGCAGCGAGAGCTGAAGGAACGGATTGCCCAGCTGAAGAAGGAACGGAACGCCATTATACTTGCTCATTATTATCAGCGTGATGAAATACAAGAGGTCGCGGACTTCCGCGGAGATTCCTTCTTGCTCGCTCAAAAGGCAGCTTCGACGGATGCAGAGGTGATCGTCTTCTGCGGTGTTCACTTCATGGGGGAGAGCGCGAAGATCTTAGCGCCGAACAAGACGGTGCTTATTCCCGATGAGCGTGCTGGTTGCCCGATGGCGGACATGGTCAATGTGGACGGCTTGCGCGCACTGAAGAAGCAGCATCCGAATGCGAAGGTCGTCGCCTACATTAACACGTCGGCTGATGTGAAGTCGGAGACGGATATTTGCTGTACGTCAGCGAATGCGATTAAGGTTATTGAGTCGGTTGACTCAGATGAAATTATTTGGGTGCCGGATAAGAACTTGGGCGACTACGTGTCTAAGTTTACGAACAAGAAGATGATTATATGGGAAGGCTATTGCAATACGCATGACATGCTGACGGTCAAGGACGTTGAGGAGATGAAGGCTCAGCATCCGAATGCACAGTTCGTCGTCCATCCGGAATGCCGCCCAGAGGTCGTGAAGCTAGGTGATTTCGTAGGCAGTACGACTGCGATCATTAAGTATTGCAAGGAGTCGGATTGTCAAGAGTTCATCGTTGGAACGGAGGACGGAACTGGCTATCAGCTGCGACTAGACAGCCCTAATAAGACATTCCACTTCGCTACTAAATATCTCGTCTGTCCGAATATGAAGGTGAACAATCTGAAGAAGGTTGTGAAATGTCTGGAGACGAACAGTCCGCAGATATATGTACCGCAGGACGTTGCCGATAAGGCCAGAGCTTCTCTAGAGCGCATGCTGCTTGTTAAGTAGCATGCGCTACTTCTCTGTTAAGAAGGTGCAAGCTATTGATTCCTCGTTATCTCGTTAATTTTGATACCGAGTCCATTCCGTGTGTATACACGGATGTCATTGTGATCGGCGTAGGCATCGCCGGTCTTTTTACCGCACTTAAGAGCGCGGAAAAGCACAAGGTGCTGATGGTGACGAAGAAGTCTTTGCTCGATAGTAATACCCGTTATGCGCAAGGTGGCATTGCTGCCGTCATCTCGGATGAGGATTCCCCGGCGTACCATCGTCAAGATACACTTATTGCAGGAGCAGGGCTCTGTTCGTCGTCAGCGGTCGATGTCCTCGTCCATGAAGGGCCTGCTGGTGTCGAGGATCTGATTCGTATGGGCACCGAGTTCGATATGGAGGACGGACAGTACGCATTGACGAAGGAGGGCGCTCACAGTCAGCGCCGTATTCTGCATGCGCAAGGGGATGCGACGGGAGCGGAGATCGTACGGGCGTTGTCCGAGAAGACGAAGCAGGACCCGAACATTGACATTTGGGATGATCACTTTGTTATCGATCTGATCACTGAGAACGGAGAATGCTTCGGTGCGTTGATTCAGAAGCCGGACGGTCAGAAGGTGCTTGTCTGTGCTAATGCAACGGTACTCTGCTCTGGCGGGGCTGGACAGCTGTATCGATATACGACCAATCCTGACATAGCGACAGGAGACGGTATCGCGATCGCTTACCGTGCCGGCGCGAACATTCGTGATGTGGAGTTCATTCAATTCCATCCGACGGCTCTCTGTTATTCCGGAGCGCCACGATTCCTCATCTCCGAGGCGGTTCGAGGGGAAGGGGCTGTGCTGCGCAACATTCATGGAGATCGCTTCATGGAGCGCTATCATCCTCAGCTTGAGCTGGCGCCGCGGGATATTGTTGCTCGTGCCATCGTGAGTGAGATGGAGCAGACAAGCTCGATGTTCGTCTATATCGACTTTACCCATGAGTCGGAGGAGACGGTGAAGCATCGATTCCCGACGATCTACGAGACATGCTTGAACTACGGACTGGACCTGTCCAGCGATTGGATTCCGGTCGCTCCGGCTGCGCATTATATGATGGGCGGTGTCGAGACAGACTTGTATGGAGAAACGGTGATCAAACGTTTGTTCGCCTGTGGTGAAGTGTCATCAACCGGTGTACATGGCGCGAATCGACTCGCTAGTAATTCACTATCGGAGGCGATCGTCTTCGGCAGGCGAATCGTGGAGCGAATCGACCACCTGAGCTCGGTCGGAGCGATGCCAGCGCTGTCTGTTAACGATGAAGGCAAGGAGCCGATGACTCAGCCAGTCGTGGAGAAGAAGCTGAAGCTGCAGAAGCTGATGCTTCGGTACGTCGGTCTGAAGCGCAGCGGAACAGGGCTTGCGAAGGGCTATGAGGAGCTGAAGCGTCACGAATCATTTTTCAACAGTGTGCTATCTAAGCGTGAGGAGTACGAATTTGCCAATCTGCTTACGTGCGCATTGCTGACGACAGAGGCTGCACTTATCCGGGAAGAAAGTCGCGGTGGTCACTATCGAGAAGATTTCCCAGAGCGGGATGATCTAGTATGGCGCAAGCATACCGTCTTCAATCGGATGAACGGGATGACGGAGGGACGAATCGATGAATATTGAGCTGAATGTGGCAGCACTTGAGGCAAGTATACGAGCTTGGCTGGAAGAAGATATCGGGATGGGCGATGTGACGACGATGTCGACCATCGCTGCCGATTCGCTAGGAATTGGAATTATTCATGTGAAGGATACGGGTCTTGTTGCGGGTGTACCCGTAGCAGAGGCCGTATTCCGCGTCGTAGATTCGAGTCTGCGGTTCGTGCCGAAGGTGTCGGACGGACAAGCTGTTGAGTACGGAGCTGTGCTTGCTGAAGTGTACGGGAGTACACGGAGTATTCTGCTCGGCGAGCGGCTGGCACTCAACCTCATGCAACGTATGTCCGGCATTGCTACGCGAACGCGGCAATTCGTCGAGCGTCTCGACGGGCTGCCGACACGTCTAGTCGACACGAGGAAGACGACACCTGGCCATCGCATGCTGGAGAAATACGCAGTACGAATCGGCGGCGGTCATAATCACCGATTCGGCTTGTACGATGCTGTGATGATTAAGGATAATCATATCAAGGGTGCCGGAGGCATTACACAAGCGATTCAAGCCGCAAGAGGCAGCATCCCGCATACGATGAAGATTGAGGTCGAGGTGGAGAGTCTGGAGCAGCTGGAGGAGGCGCTTGCCGCGAGGCCCGATATTATTATGCTAGACAATATGACACCGGATCAGATGCGCACAGCTGTCCATCGCATGAAAAGCACGGCTCCGCATATCATGGTAGAGGCATCGGGAAGCGTAAGCCTGGACAATATCCGAACAATCGCCGAGACTGGCGTCGACGTCATCTCTGTAGGACGGCTGACGTACTCTGTGCAGGCACTCGATATCAGCCTTGACCTGAACGAGCAGAAGGCGCCGGGTACATCGCTATGATCCTTGTCGCCGATGTGGGGAATACTAACATCGTGCTTGGCTTATATGACAAGCAGGAGCTGCTGCACCATTGGCGTCTAAGCACGAATCGCTCAACTACTGCCGATGAATATGGAATCATGATGTTTAATTTGTTCCAGCACGCGGGCATCTCCTTGGAGCAGGTTGAAGGCGTTATTATCTCGTCTGTGGTGCCGCCTCTCATGTTTGTGCTGGAGCAGTTGTGTTTAAAATATTTGAAGAAGGCGCCGCTGATCGTCGGTCCCGGCTTGAAGACCGGGCTAAATATACGCTCGGAAAATCCTCGCGAGGTGGGTGCTGACCGTATTGTCAACGCAGTCGCCGCGATAGAGCTGTACGGTCCTCCTTGCATCGTAGTTGACTTCGGGACGGCTACGACGTTCGATTACATCGACGAACGGGGTCAATATATAGGAGGTGCCGTTGCTCCAGGCATTGGCATCTCGACGGAGGCGCTGTATCAGCGAGCGGCGAAGCTTCCGCGAATCGAGCTGGTGAAGCCGCGCAGCGTCATCGGGCGTAATACGGTTAGCTCTATGCAGGCTGGTATTATTTATGGCTTCGCGGGGCAGGTGGACGGCATAGTTGAACGAATCAAGCAGGAGAGCGGTCAGTCCTCAAGGGTCATTGCGACGGGTGGCTTGGCGGAGCTGATTGCAAGCGAGTCCCGCACGATTGAGCTGGTTAATCCGCTGCTGACACTTCAAGGGCTTCGCATCATTTATGAACGAAATATGTGAACTTTTTGAACGGTAAGTACGTCCATACATATTGAAGTGAACAAAGGAGCAAACAATGCGCGATTATTTAATTCGAGCAACAGCTTGCGGTGGGCAGGTACGTGCCTTCGCGGTTCGAACGAAGGCGCTCGTGGAGGAGCTGCGCACCCGTCATTCGACGAGCCCGACGGCAACGGCCGCACTAGGTCGAACAGTTACGGCGGCCGCGATGATGGGAGCTATGCTGAAGGGCGAGGAGAAGCTGACAGTCCAGATTAAGGGTGGGGGCCCGATTGGTCAAGTGGTCGCAGACGCGAATGCAGCCGGTGAAGTACGCGGCTACGTGGATAACCCGGAGGTCGAGCTGCCCTTGAACACGGCTGGCAAGCTGGATGTGGCCGGCGTTGTCGGTACCGATGGCTTCCTCTATGTAACGAAGGATCTTGGGCTCAAGGAGCCGTATCGTGGCAGTGTGCCGATCATCAGCGGCGAGCTGGGTGAAGATTTTACGTACTATTTTGCCCAGTCCGAGCAGACGCCTTCTGCTGTAGCACTTGGCGTGCTGGTCGATGTCGATTACACGGTGAAGACTGCGGGAGGCTTCATTATACAGCTGCTGCCAGGTCTGAAGGATGAGGAGATTGCGGCTTTGGAGAGACAGCTGGGCGCGCTTCCTCCAATTACCCGATTGCTGGACGAAGGCGCAAGCTTGGAGCACATTTTGCAGACGCTGCTGCCGGATGTGCAAATATTAGAGACGCGGGACGATATCCGCTTTCAGTGCAAGTGCTCTCGTGAACGCGTCGAGCAGACGATGATCAGCCTCGGTCGCGAGGAGCTTGAGCAGGTGCTGGCAGAGCAAGGTCATGCTGAGGTGGTGTGTCACTTCTGCAATGAGAAATACTTGTTTAACGGAGATGACTTGAGTGTCTTGATCAAGGCGCTTAGCTAGCGGCTCCGAACGGAGTACGGATTGCCGATGACAGAGTGTGGATAGATGAGGGGATTCGAACATGCGTAATGTGAAGCTCTTATGGGGAGTGATTATCGTGCTGCTCGTGGTAGTCGGCACCCTTCTCTCCGTATTGACGGCCCGAACCTCACACCTGAACGCTGACGAACCAGAGATGAACCCGCCGAATCAGGCCGATGATAAACGAATGGTTGCCCATGTGGGAGAACGTACCATCACGATGCGAGAATTGCAAGCACAGCTGCTTGCGAAGCACGGCAAGGAAACGCTCATTCAAATGATTGACCATGAAGTGATTCGTAACGAAGCGGAAGCATCCGGCATTCAGATCAGTGAGCAGGAGATGAAGCGCGAGCTTGAACGGATGCGGCAAGGCTATGATAGTGAACAGCAATACTATGAAGCGATGAAGGAGCAGCTTGGGCTAACACGGGAGCAGCTCGAAGCGGATGTCAGACACCGTCTGCTGGTCGAGAAGCTGTCGATCCGAGGTATCCAAGTTACGGACAGGGAAGTCAGTGCATATATCGCCGAGAACCAGGATGAGTTCAAGGATATCGTCAGCCTGCGCTTCAGCATGATCGTGACGGCATCGAGAGATCACGCTCAGCGGGCCATTAGCGACTTGAACAAGGGCATACCGTTCGACAAGGTCGCGTGGGAGCGCTCGCTGGACGATGTGACTCGGGAGTCTGGCGGTGATATGGGCTGGCTGGAGGAGGAGGACCCGTTCGTTCCGCCGGCTATTATGAAGGCTGCCAAGCAGCTGCAGCCAGGACAGATCAGCAAGCCGCTTGAGGTAGAGGGTCAGTATGTCGTACTGATGCTGACCGAACGCAAGGTGCAGTCCAAGGGCTCGCCCGAGATCATCCGCGAGCAGGTGCGCAAGGAGCTCGCGCTTCGGATCGCGCCATCGACGAAGGAGACGCTGGCGAAGCTGCGAGACAAGTGGAAGGTTCGTATTGTGGAGAAGTTTCAGGATACGAATGGTAACTTTTATGTTGACAACCTTGGCAAGGGTTGATAAGATTGATCTATTAATACCTAGCAGAATACTCGGATATTATAATCGCTCATAAGGAGGACTAATTACATGGCTAGATTAGTACAAAATGTGACTCAATTGATCGGAGACACTCCACTCGTGAAGCTGAACCGCGTTGTGCCAGAGGGTAGCGCGGAGGTATATGTCAAGCTTGAGTTCCAGAACCCTGGAGCAAGCGTGAAGGACCGGATTGCGATTAGCATGATTGAAGTAGCCGAGCAAGAGGGTATTCTGAAGCCGGGCGCAACGATCGTGGAGCCGACTAGCGGCAACACAGGTATCGGTCTTGCGATGGTAGCGGCAGCGAAGGGCTACAAGGCGATCCTCGTGATGCCAGAGACGATGTCGATGGAGCGTCGCAACCTGCTTCGCGCTTATGGTGCACAGCTCGTGCTGACACCTGGAGCGGAGGGCATGAAGGGCGCGATCAAGCGTGCAGAGGAGATCCATGCGGAGAACCCGGACTACTTCATGCCGCAGCAGTTCAAGAACCAAGCGAACGTGAAGGTTCACCGTGAAACGACAGGTCCTGAGATCGTCGAAGCGATCAAGTCGCACGACGGCAAGCTGGATGCATTCATCTCCGGTATCGGCACGGGCGGTACGATTACCGGCTCCGGCGGTGTGCTGAAGGAGAGCTTCCCTGACATTAAGATCTACGCGGTGGAGCCTGCGGCATCTCCGATTCTGTCCGGCGGCAAGCCAGGTCCTCATAAGATTCAAGGCATCGGCGCTGGCTTCGTGCCGGATATTTTGAACACAGGCATCTATGACGGCGTGATCACAGTCGAGAACGAAGAAGCGTTCGAGACGGCTCGTCGTGTGGCGAGAGAAGAAGGCATCCTTGGCGGAATCTCGTCCGGCGCGGCGATCTTCGCAGCGCTGAAGGTAGCGAAGGAGCTCGGCGCAGGCAAGCGCGTTGTTGCCGTTGTTCCAAGTAACGGCGAGCGTTACTTGTCCACGCCGCTGTACCAGTTTGAAGAATAAGTTAAGATGGGGCCTGCTCGCCTGAGCGGGCTTTTTTTCATGCTCATTTTCAAGTATACTAATTCCAATATCAATCCGAACGGAAGAAAAGGCGGAATGGCGAGTGCTGCACACATCTTATGACGCTTGGAACAGTTGGGCAATGACATACACCGTGCTGCCGTATGTGCGAAGCTTCCCCATCGAGCAATCGACAGTCATCTCCTGGGCACCAGCTTGGCAAGAAGCTGAGCCCGGGTCGTTCGTACTAGAAAGCGGGAAGGGAGGACGATATACGTTTCTCGGCCTTCAGCCGGAATCCGAAATACGGGGGTATGGTCTGGAAGCTACGATCACGGAGCGGGAACGGCAGCCTGTGCAATGGCACGGGAAGCCGCTCGAGCTCGTGAAGCGATGGATGGAGCCTTACAAGGCTCCGCTAGTAGAGGGAGTGCCTAAATTTACCGGTGGCTGCGTCGGCTACTGGGGCTACGATGTCGCCCGTACGCTGGAGCGACTGCCCGAGCAGGCGGAGGCGGACTTGCCCGTCCCGGACTACGCGTTCGTTCGAGTGGACGAGCTATGGATCGTCGATCATCACGAGCGCAGATTGTATTGCGCGGTGAGTACGCATGTTCCTGAGGCTGGCCGTCCGGATGAAGCTTGGCTGAGGCAGCAGTATGCCAGCGCAGAGCGCCGGACAGCTGCGATGAAGGCGAAGTGGGATAAGCTTGACGCTGGACGCGAGGATGATGTGCTCCAGCAGAGCTACGAGCGCATGCGTGCGAGCATCGAGGCGGACAAGCTGCATATTGACCTAGATGCACTGGAGGTCGTGCAGGCGGACTTCTCCAAGGAGGCGTTCGTGGACGCGGTACAGCGTATTCAGCACTATATTGGTGCAGGCGATGTGTTCCAGGTGAACTTGTCCGTTCGCCAGCATAAGCCGCTAGAGACAGCTCCCGAGGATATTTACGAATGGCTTCGTCTTGTCAATCCGTCCCCGTATATGGGACTGCTTCGCTTCTCGGACTTCCAGCTCGTATCCGGCTCGCCAGAGCTGCTCGTGCAGCTGGAGCGCGGTGTTGTTCGCGCACGGCCGATCGCAGGGACGAGGCGGCGGGGACAGGATGAGGCCGAGGACCAGCGCCTCGCTGATGAGCTGATCGGTCATGAGAAAGAGAGGGCCGAGCATATTATGCTCGTCGATCTGGAGCGCAACGATCTCGGACGCATCTCGGCGTACGGCACTGTGCGGGTGACTGATCTGATGGTCATTGAGTATTACTCGCACGTGATGCATATTGTGTCTCAGGTGGAGGGACGACTTGCTATTGGTAAGGATGCCTTCGACGTGATCGGCGCCAAGTTCCCTGGGGGTACTATTACCGGTGCACCCAAGGTGCGAACGATGCAGATTATTGAAGAGCTGGAGCCGGTGCGCCGCGGTCCGTATACGGGCTCGATTGGCTGGCTGGACTATAACGGTGATATGGAATTTAATATTATTATCCGAACACTTGTTGCAGCTAATGGGATGGGGTACGTACAGGCAGGGGCAGGCATCGTCATCGACTCGATCCCAGAGAAGGAATATGTCGAAGCAATGAATAAGGCGAAAGCGATGTGGAAGGCAATCCAATATTCGGAGCGGTCCCAATGTGCCGCAGGAGGTCAATAACGATGATACTGGTCATTGATAACTACGATTCGTTTACGTACAATCTGGTGCAATATTTGGGTGAGCTTGGTGAGCAGGTAGAGGTGCGTCGTAATGACGAGATCGACTTGGCTGGTATCGAAGCGCTGAAGCCAGATCATATTCTGATCTCGCCGGGCCCTTGCACGCCGAATGAAGCGGGAATTAGTCTGGCGCTTATTGAGCATTTCAAGGGCAAGGTGCCGATTCTGGGCGTGTGCCTCGGTCATCAGTCGATCGGACAAGTGTTCGGCGGTGATGTAATTCGGGCGGAGCGTCTCATGCACGGCAAGACGTCTGAGATATTCCATGACAACCGTACGGTATTCGCGGGTCTTCCTTCCCCGTTCATCGCAACTCGTTATCATTCGTTGATCGTCAAGAAGGAGACGCTTCCGGATTGCCTGGAGATCAGCGCAGAGACAGCCGAGGGCGAGATCATGGGCTTGCGCCATAAGGAGTATCCGATCGAAGGCGTCCAGTTCCACCCGGAGTCGATCATTACGGAGCATGGGCATCAGATGCTGCGTAACTTCCTGCAAAGGACGGCAGCGAGTCGCGCATGATTCTCGATTGGAACGGAACTCTTATTGAAGATGGTGAAGCCGTGGTCTCCTTCTATGACCACGGCTTTCTCTATGGTATCGGCTTGTTCGAGACGTTCCGAACGTACGGTGGCAGGCCGTTCTTACTGGAATGGCACATCGAACGTTTGTTCGCTGGGTGTCAGGAGCTCGGTATCGTCCTGGAGCCGGAGGAGACGCGACTGCGGTCACGAATCCAGGCGCTGCTCGTCGCCAATCAGCTCGAGGATGCCTATATTCGCTGGACCGTAACAGCAGGCGAGGAAGCGCTCGGCCTGCCTGCCGGCGATTACGTGAAGCCGACGGATATGATCTATATTAAGCCGCTGCCTGCTGCGACGGCGGTCACGAGCTCCACAGGCCGCGCTGGCAAGTCGCTTCAGCTGCTGAAGCAGCGCCGCAGCACCCCAGAGGGCGCAATCAGACTGAAGTCGCTTCATTATATGAACAATATCGTCGCGAAGCGCGAGCTGAGCGGCTACCCTTGGGCGATGGGAGCAGAAGGTCTGTTCCTCGATGTGCAGGGTCATCTGTGCGAAGGGATTGTCAGCAACGTGTTCTTCGTTCGGGACGGTGTGGTGCATACGCCGGCTGTAGAGACGGGGCTGCTTCCGGGTATTACACGCCGCTTCGTGCTGGAGACTGCCGAGCAGCTCGGGCTCGAGGTGCAGGAGGGGCGGTATCGCTGGGAGCAGCTGCTGCAGGCGGACGAAGTGTTTTTGACCAATTCGATTCAGGAAATGGTGCCGGTCGCAAGGCTGTATGATACGGACGGGGCGGTCGCCTCGGTTGGAGGCGATGGCCAAGGTGCAGCCGGGCCGATAACGGAGCAGCTGCAGCAACGGTATCGACGAGCAACGGCATTAACCGCACAGCAGCAAGAGGAGAATTGAAATACGGAGGGCAGTTAGATGAAGCTTCACTACAATCGACCGGTCGTTACGCTGCAATGTGGTGATCATCAGCTCCAATACGGCGAACGTACGCTGATCATGGGGATCTTGAACGTCACACCGGATTCATTCTCCGACGGTGGACAGTATGCACATGTCGAAGCCGCTGTCGAACGCGCCAGACAGATGGCAGCAGAGGGGGCTGACATATTAGACGTCGGCGGCGAGTCGACAAGGCCGGGCGCGGCTTATGTCGATGCGGAGGAGGAGCAGCGCCGTGTGCTTCCGGTCATTCGTGCGATCCGCGAGGCGGGCATTCAGCTGCCGATCTCCATTGATACGTATAAGGCGGAGACGGCAGAGGCGGCGCTGCGAGCCGGAGCGACGATGCTGAACGACATCTGGGGACTGCAGAAGGGGGAGCGAATGGGGGAGCTCGCCGTTCGCTTCGGATGTCCGATCGTGCTGATGCATAATCGCCCGGAAGCGGTGTATGCTAATTTTATACAGGATGTTATCGAGGACTTGAAGGCAACAGTTGTTCGTGCGCACCAGTCGGGCGTTCGGGATGATCAGATTATTCTCGACCCAGGCATCGGCTTCGCCAAGACGTATGCGCACAATCTCCAGCTGATGGGCGAGCTGGACCGCATCTGTGAGCTGGGCTATCCTGTACTGCTCGGTACCTCGCGCAAAAGCATGATTCGGCTCACGCTGGATGCATCAGCGGACGACGTGCTGGAGGGGACCGCTGCGACGGTAGCACTCGGCATTGTACAGGGCTGCGGCATCATGCGGGTGCACGATGTGCGCGAGATGCGCAAGACGGCGCAGATGACCGATGCGATCGTGAGAAGGAGGACGTGTTCATAATGGACAAGATCATCATGAAGGGAATGGCCTTCTATGGCAATCACGGCGTATTCCCAGAGGAGAATAAGCTCGGACAGCGGTTCTATGTCGATGCTGAGCTGCACATGCCGCTGGATAAGCCGGGGCAATCCGACGCGCTTGAGGATACCGTTAATTATGCAGCCGTGCACACCTTAATTAAGGACATCGTGGAGCAGAAGACGTACAAGCTGATCGAGGCGCTCGCAGAACATATTGCATCCGAGGTGCTTCGAACTTATACTGATATACATGCCGTTACGATACGGGTGCATAAGCCTCATCCGCCCGTAGCGATCCATTTTGAAGGAGTAGCGGCTGAAATTTATAGAAAGCGGGCTTGAATGCATGAATGAAAGCGACGCGATGCCGCGTGAGCCCCGCCATCTCGCCTATATCGGCCTTGGCTCTAACCTAGGTGACCGTGAAGGCTACCTGCTCGAGGCCATTCGTAAGATGACGGCACGGCCTGACATCGACCTGGCTGGACAATCCGGTATGTATGAGACGGACCCGGTCGGATATGTGGAGCAGCCGGCTTTTCTCAATATGGTAGTCGCAGTCCGAACGCCGCTGTCTCCAACACTGCTGCTCGCTGCGCTTCAGCAGGTGGAACGGCAGCTCGGCCGGAGGCGCGAGGTGCGCTGGGGTCCGAGAACGCTGGATCTTGACCTGCTGCTCTACGAAGACTGGGAGCATATGAGCGATGAGCTCATTGTTCCGCATCCCCGCATGACCGAACGGGCGTTCGTGCTCATTCCGCTGCTTGAAGTGATGGAGCAGGTGGAGACTGCTCGCGCGGGACGATGGGGAGAGCAGCTAGAACGGGTAGAAGGAAAGGAAGGCGTACGATTATGGAAAAAAACGTGCTAGCCCAGCGCATCCGCGCATTTCGCAAGCTGAAGGGCTATACGCAAAACGAGCTGGCTGAGCGTCTTGATGTCTCCATTGCTGTGCTCGGCTCCATTGAGCGGGGAACGCGCAAGGCAGACCTGAAGATGATTCGTAAAATATCGGAAACGCTTGGCATCGACCCTGAGGAACTAGCTCCGTCTCTTCAGCTGAAGAGTGATCGGGCGAATTAACCATGCATAAGCAATCAATAAGAACAGCTAGAAAGGAGTGAGCCTGATGTTAACGATCGGCAATGTGACAGCGCCGAACAAGGTCGTACTCGCGCCAATGGCCGGCGTCTGTAATCCGGCATTTCGACTGATCGCCAAGGAATTCGGCTGCGGACTTGTGTGCGCTGAGATGGTGAGCGACAAGGCGATTCTGCACGGCAACCACCGTACGCTTGAGATGCTGTACGTGGATGATCGCGAGAAGCCACTCAGTCTGCAAATATTCGGCGGAGATACGGAGACGCTTCTTGAAGCGGCGAAGTATGTCGACCAGCATACGAATGCGGATATTATTGATATCAATATGGGCTGTCCCGTCCCCAAAATTACAAAATGCGACGCCGGCGCACGCTGGCTGCTGGATCCCGGTAAAATCGAGCAGATGGTGTCCACCGTATCGAAGGCGGTAAGCAAGCCACTGACGGTGAAGATGCGTATAGGCTGGGATGACGACCATATCTACGCGCTACAAAATGCGAAGGCTGTCGAGAACGGAGGCGGCGCAGCCGTTGCCATTCACGGCCGTACCCGCGTGCAGATGTATACAGGTCAAGCGAACTGGGACATTATTAAAGAGGTCAAATCGTCCGTATCGATTCCAGTCATCGGTAACGGGGATGTATTCACGCCGGAGGATGCGAAGCGGATGCTCGAATATACCGGGGTGGATGGCGTTATGATCGGTCGCGCGGCACTTGGCAATCCGTGGATGCTGTACCGGACGATTCAATACTTGACGAAGGGTGAGCTTCCTCCAGACCCGACGCCGCACGAGAAGATTCGGATTGCCATCCTGCACCTTGACCGATTAACTGCGTTGAAGGGTGAGGCCGTAGCCGTGAAGGAGATGCGCAAGCATCTGGCTTGGTACTTGAAGGGGCTGCACGGCGCAGCTCGTGTTAAGGATGCCCTTATGGAGCAGACGAAGCGGGAGGCGATGATCCAGCTGCTGAACGACTTCGTTGAGTCGCTGGATGAGCGGGAATCTATCATGCAATGACGGGCAGAACGGCTTCCGGCGGGCAATTGGTTGACATTGACATTTAGATAGGGTTGCAATATAATCAGTCAATAGTCATTAGGGTCGGCGGGAGTCATCAACCTCCTGCGCGTTCATATAGTAGAACTGTGAACTCATATTCGGTGGAGCTGGTCCTACGAAAATCTTTCACACGACGGGAGATCGTTGCAAATGAGCGAAAAAGAAGTCATTCTTACTCCGGAAGGGTTAAAAAAGCTCGAGGAAGAGCTTGAGCATCTGAAATCGGTCAAGCGCCGTGAAGTCGCGGAGCGGATCAAGGTTGCGATTGGCTACGGAGATATAAGCGAGAACTCTGAGTATGAGGATGCGAAGAACGAGCAGGCATTCGTCGAAGGGCGTATCATCACGCTTGAGAAGATGCTCCGCAACGCACGAATCATTAATAATGATGAGGTTGACACCGATACGGTCAGCGTCGGCTCCAGAGTGATCCTTAAGGACTTGGAATTTGGCGATTTGCTCGAATACTCGATTGTTGGCACAGCTGAATCTGATCCTTTTCACAATAAAATTTCGAATGAAAGCCCGGTAGGCAAAGCGATTCTCGGTAAGCGCAAAGGCTCCACTGTAGACGTGAACGTTCCTGCAGGCATCATTCAATATGAAATTGTTGAAATTAAGAAGTAATTGAACGTGAACACGCAGAAGCTTCCACCGGAAGCTTTTTTGCCTATAAAAAACGATTGATTCAAGGAGAGAATCTCATGACTGTCGAGTTAGAATTAAATGAATTGCTGCAGATTAGACGCAACAAGCTGGACGAGCTTCGTGCGATGGGGGTTGATCCGTTCGGGCAGAAGTTCGAGGTGACGCATCACGCAGCGGACGTCGCGAGCGCCTATGGCGAGCAATCCAAGGAAGACCTCGAGGCACTCAATGCGGAGGTGCGTATTGCCGGACGTATTATGCAGAAGCGGGAGATGGGGAAGGCGGGCTTCGCGCATCTGCAGGATATTACGGGCAAGATCCAAATCTACGTACGTGCAGATTCTATGGATGAGACGCAGTACAAGGCTTATGATCTGCTTGACATCGGTGATCTCATCGCGGTGCACGGCACCGTGTTCAAGACGAAGACTGGCGAGCTGTCGGTGAAGGCGAAGAGCGTTGAGGTTATGGCGAAGTCGCTGCTTCCGCTGCCGGAGAAATATCACGGCCTGAAGGACGTCGAGCTGCGCTATCGTCAGCGCTACGTCGATCTGATTATGAATCAGGACGTACAGCAGACGTTCATTGCCCGTTCCCGCATTATCCAGTCGATGCGTCGCTATCTGGATGCTCGCGGTTACCTAGAGGTGGAGACGCCAACGCTTCACGCGATTGCAGGAGGTGCGGCGGCTCGTCCTTTCATCACGCATCATAACGCGCTGGACATGCAGCTGTATATGCGAATCGCAATTGAGCTTCATCTGAAGCGTCTCATCGTCGGCGGTATGGAGAAGGTGTATGAGATCGGGCGCGTGTACCGGAATGAAGGCATTTCGACGCGACACAACCCAGAATTCACAATGATCGAGCTGTATGAGGCGTATGCAGATTATCAAGATATTATGAAGCTGACGGAAGAGATGATCGCGCATATCGCCCGAGAGGTACTCGGCACGACGACGATACAGTATCAGGGTCAAGAGATTAACCTGGCTCCGCCGTGGAGACGCGTAACGATGGTGGATGCGATCAAGGAAGTGGTCGGTGTTGACTTCAGCGTTCAGATGAGCGATGAAGAGGCGCATCGTCTGGCGAAGGAGCACAAGGTGCCGGTAGAGCCGATGATGACCTATGGTCACATCGTGAACCAGTTCTTCGAGACGTTCGTCGAGTCGACATTGATTCAGCCTACGTTCATTACCGGACATCCGGTTGCCATCTCCCCGCTCGCGAAAAAAAGCAAGGACGATCCGAGATTCACCGATCGCTTCGAGCTGTTCGTTGTTGCGCGTGAGCATGCGAATGCGTTCACCGAGCTGAACGATCCGATCGATCAGCGCGAGCGGTTCGAGGCGCAGCTGGTGGAGAAGGAGCAGGGCAACGACGAGGCGCACGAGATGGATGACGATTTCATCCGAGCGCTGGAGTACGGCATGCCACCAACGGGGGGGCTCGGTATCGGCATTGACCGTCTGGTCATGCTGCTGACCGATGCGCCGTCCATTCGCGACGTGCTGTTGTTCCCGCTTATGCGCGAGCGTCAGGGCGAGTAGAGAGGTTGGGGGTGGGGGGAACGCGCGGTCTTATGGGCTGCGCATTCTTCTTTATGTTGCTAATGTGTCATGCCGTGAAGCGGGCTGTATGATTAATTTCATGATAAGCTTGCATTCATAGATTGAACATGGTATATTGTTCTTCCGGCCGCGAGTCGGACAAGCATGAATCGAAGGTGAAGGTAGAGTCTTGATACGAAGCACGAAAAAAAGATTTAAAAAAAGACTTGCAATCGACTAG
>NZ_BQYI01000001.1:692500-695000 GCF_027923405.1 Paenibacillus sp. YYML68
CTCCTTGGGGTTGTAGGACCTCGATGTGGCAAAAGCTTGTTAGGCGAAGCGGTCTGGAAAGGCCCGGCACAGTAGGTAAAACCCCTGTAGCCAAAAGCGAGCGTATGCCTAGAGGGATCCTGAGTACGGCGGGACACGTGAAACCCCGTCGGAATCCGGCAGGACCATCTGCCAAGGCTAAATACTCCCTGGTGACCGATAGTGAAGCAGTACCGTGAGGAAAGGTGAAAAGAACCGCGGGAGCGGAGTGAAAAAGAACCTGAAACCGTGTGCTTACAAGAAGTCAGAGCCCGTCTTGATATTTCCTTCGGAAAATCAGGGGTGATGGCGTGCCTTTTGTAGAATGAACCGGCGAGTTACGTTTGCGTGCAAGGTTAAGGTGAGAAGCCGGAGCCATAGCGAAAGCGAGTCTGAATAGGGCGCTAAAGTACGTAGACGTAGACCCGAAACCGTGTGATCTACCCCTGTCCAGGGTGAAGGTGCGGTAACACGCACTGGAGGCCCGAACCCACGAATGTTGAAAAATTCGGGGATGAGGTGGGGGTAGGGGAGAAATTCCAATCGAACTCGGAGATAGCTGGTTCTCCCCGAAATAGCTTTAGGGCTAGCCTCGGGATTAGCGTAGCGGAGGTAAAGCACTGATTGGGTGCGGGGCCCGCCAAGGGTTACCAAGTCCAGTCAAACTCTGAATGCCGCATACGTATACCCGGGAGTCAGACAGTGAGTGCTAAGATCCATTGTCAAGAGGGAAACAGCCCAGATCATCAGCTAAGGTCCCCAAGTGTGTGTTAAGTGGGAAAGGATGTGGAGTTGCACAGACAACCAGGATGTTGGCTTAGAAGCAGCCACCATTTAAAGAGTGCGTAATAGCTCACTGGTCGAGTGACTCTGCGCCGAAAATGTAACGGGGCTAAACACACCACCGAAGCTATGGGTCCATTAAGGGCAGTAGGGGAGCGTTGTATGCGGGTAGAAGCTAGATCGTGAGGACTGGTGGACTGCATACAAGTGAGAATGCCGGTATGAGTAACGAAAAGATCAGTGAGAATCTGATCCGCCGTAAGCCTAAGGGTTCCTGAGGAAGGCTCGTCCGCTCAGGGTAAGTCGGGACCTAAGGCGAGGCCGAAAGGCGTAGTCGAAGGACAACAGGTTGAAATTCCTGTACCACCGTGAACCGTTATGAGCAATGGGGTGACGCAGAAGGATAGTGACGCGGACTGATGGATGTCCGTCCAAGCAGCGAGGCTGGTTAGTAGGCAAATCCGCTAACCGTAAGGCTGAGCTGTGACGGGGAGGGAAATAAAAGTACCGAAGGTCATGAGTTCAAGCTGCCAAGAAAAGCCTCTAGCCAGGGAGAAGGTGCCCGTACCGCAAACCGACACAGGTAGGCGAGCAGAGCATGCTAAGGCGCGCGGAAGAACTCTCGTTAAGGAACTCGGCAAAATGACCCCGTAACTTCGGGAGAAGGGGTGCCTCGGTAGGGTGAATAGCCCGAGGGGGCCGCAGTGAAAAGGCCCAAGCGACTGTTTAGCAAAAACACAGGTCTGTGCGAAGCCGCAAGGCGAAGTATACGGGCTGACGCCTGCCCGGTGCTGGAAGGTTAAGGGGAGCGGTTAGGAGCAATCCGAAGCTGTGAACCGAAGCCCCAGTAAACGGCGGCCGTAACTATAACGGTCCTAAGGTAGCGAAATTCCTTGTCAGGTAAATTCTGACCCGCACGAATGGCGTAACGACTTGGGCGCTGTCTCGACGAGAGATCCGGTGAAATTTTAATACCTGTGAAGATGCAGGTTACCCGCGACAAGACGGAAAGACCCCATGGAGCTTTACTGCAGCTTGATATTGGACTTTGGTACGATCTGTACAGGATAGGTGGGAGCCTGAGAAGCCGGAGCGCCAGCTTCGGTGGAGGCGCCGTTGGGATACCACCCTGATCGTATCGGAGTTCTAACCTGGTACCGTAATCCGGTATGGGGACAGTGTCAGGTGGGCAGTTTGACTGGGGCGGTCGCCTCCTAAAATGTAACGGAGGCGCCCTAAGGTTCCCTCAGAATGGTTGGAAATCATTCGAAGAGTGCAAAGGCATAAGGGAGCTTGACTGCGAGACAAACAGGTCGAGCAGGGACGAAAGTCGGGCTTAGTGATCCGGTGGTACCGTATGGAAGGGCCATCGCTCAACGGATAAAAGCTACCCTGGGGATAACAGGCTTATCTCCCCCAAGAGTCCACATCGACGGGGAGGTTTGGCACCTCGATGTCGGCTCATCGCATCCTGGGGCTGAAGTAGGTCCCAAGGGTTGGGCTGTTCGCCCATTAAAGCGGTACGCGAGCTGGGTTCAGAACGTCGTGAGACAGTTCGGTCCCTATCTGTCGCGGGCGTAGGAAATTTGAGAGGAGCTGTCCTTAGTACGAGAGGACCGGGATGGACGTACCGCTGGTGTACCAGTTGTTCCGCCAGGAGCACGGCTGGATAGCCAAGTACGGACGGGATAAGCGCTGA
>NZ_BQYI01000001.1:4962500-5091020 GCF_027923405.1 Paenibacillus sp. YYML68
GGTGTACTCATGCTCCATCTCTCCTTGAAAACGATATTTGTTAGCGATTTCATTCGATCACAGCACCGTTCTTTAGTTGAAACTATACCGTATAATTTATATATAGTCAATAATTTTATATTTATCAGAAGGCAGAAATGACGCATGTAGCCCGACATTGAAACGTTAAACATGGTATAATAAGTAGAAGCTAGATTTGATCCCCATCCATACTTGTTGGAGGCTGTATATATGACCGAAACTGTCAAAAAATATAAAGCGCCGGCCGCCGAAAAAATGCTCGACATTCTGGAGCTAATGGCTAAGGAGAACAAATATTTCTCCGTAACTGAAATAAGCCAGCGCCTCGCGATTACACCGAACTCCGTGTTCCGTATTATGAAGGAGCTGGAGGAGAAGAAGTATATTCAGAAGAACCCGCTGGACAGCTCGTACCAGCTGACCGGTAAGCTGTACTACCTCGGCAGCTCGATCGGCAATCGGATCGCTCTGCGCAATGTAGCTGAGCAGTCGATGCACACGCTGCGGGATGCGACGAGAGAGACGACGCTGCTGACGAAGGTCGGCTCGTACGGTCGAACACTCGTCGTGGAGCAGCTCGAGAGTCTCGAGCCGATCAAGTTCTTGTCTACCGTCGGTCTGGAGTATCCGTCCCACACCTCCGCACTGGGCAAGGCGATGCTGGCGTTCAGCCCGAGCAGCCTGGTCGAGCAATACGTGGAGAACAACGAGCTGAACCCGGTTACTCGAGCCTCGATCTCGGAGGCTGCCGCACTTCGAGAGGAGCTGGAGTTCGTCCACAAGCGCGGCTATGCGACGGACCTCGAGGAATCGTGCGAGGGACTGCGCTGCATCGGCGCACCGATCTTCAACGCCACAGGCGAGATCGAAGGTGCGATTGGCATCTCCGGACCGATCTTCCGCATGTCCGAGACGACGATCCGCCGCTACAGCGAGCTCGTGATGGAGCAGGCGCTGCATATCTCAGAGCTGCTCGGGTATCATCGCGGGTAGGCTGCAATGGAGACCGCTGAAGAGCTAACTTGATAGGATCGGCGATCTTATGTCATGCATAAAAAAGACGAACTCTCATCCATTTTTGGAATGAAAGTTCGTCTTAATGTTTTTGGCAAATGAAACCGTACAATTGTTGAGGATTCAAAAATTGAAAAAACGTAAGTCCCCAATTTTTATGTACATTTTCCAACTGGTCATTGTAATTGTCGTTGTAGCATGCCATATATATGAAAGGTGTACAGAAATATTGGGATAAATAAGTATATGCACGTTTAAGGTACTCTACTTTTTTAGCATCCCGCTCATTGAGTTTGCTAATTGGTAAATTAGATGGGATTACATTTGCAATGTTAGTCTTACATTCTACAAATTCTAAAGGTTTCATTTCTTCGATAAAAAACACCGAATCAATCTTACTTTGATTCCCTATAAGTATACCATCATGTGTAATTATTGGCTCGATGTAAACCATTTTCCTATCTAATTCTTTGGTAAATGGGCCATATTTATACACGATGACCTCAAGAATTTCTGATTTAATTTCCCTAAACTTATTGCTACGATAAATACGTTTTAAAACATCCCCAAGTTTGGATTTTAAGACTTGGTTCAATGCATGTCTAGGCGAACTTAGAGTACTGTCTATTACAGCATCCACTATATCAAGAACCTCTACATTTCTTTGAGTATTAAAAACTCTAGAAATTAATATAAACGCAACTGGCTCTTCTTCAATAATAGCAATTACTTCTTGAACTTCCGAACGTGCACTTGGGTTCCTACTGCTTACAAATAAGAGTGCCACTTGATTTCCCCCGCTAGATGGTTTTTTTTAGAGGGATTACAAGCGTCGGAAGTCTCATCTTGGTGGTTAGATTATGAACGATTTCCCGTATATACGGCCATGCGTTTATAGTTACATTTCTTTCTGCAAACAGTTCTAATACGTCAGAAAAGTCATGTACTACCTGTTCTTTTATATTAATTTCATCAGTATTGATGAAGTATGTTAAAAGCAACTCAATTTCAATACTGAACAAAGTATTTACTAGTGGAATCGAATCAATATTATCGTTCTCAATAGACTCGTCTTTATTGTATGCCTTTACCTTAAAAATAAAAGGAATGAGTATTTCCAAGCCCATTTGCTGAGCTTTTTCAACTGTATAGTCCATGGCCACATCCAAAGAAACACTGTCTTGCTTAAAATCTTTATTTTTATTACAGAATACCTTTTCCACACTGATGTCCTGAAGTTCTATTAATTCTATAAACTGATTATATTTTTCCTTGTTAACCTCTTTCATTTACATTACCTCGTTAAGCAATATTATAATAACCACTGTCGTTTAACTTATATTTTTGGTGTTGGACATAGTAGTTGTGTTCATTAATTTTCACTTCTGTTTTCTGAGACTGATACGACAACGAATCCACCGCCAGATCTACTTTTAGATACACAGGAGCATCCTTTATAAATGCAACCATGTTTTCCAAAAAAATAATATTTAGTTCTGAGTTAAGAATTTTATTAGCAATGTCAACCTGGTTTAATATAATATCTTTCAGTAGCTTTGAATCCTCTTTACTTAATCTACGCTTTCCTAATTCCGCTATAATTCCATTGATAATCGTCAATCCCTGTTTATGAAATCCCTCTTTAACTTTTTTAATTTCAATTAGCCAATTATGATAAGGATTTTCTGCACCGTAAGTTTCACTTGCCATCTGATAATACACCCAACACATTAAATTAGAGATTCTCTCATCTAAATAGTTCGAATAGCCTTCAAGTAATCTCTGAATTTCTAAAGAGTCCTGACGCCAACTTTTATTATGAAAATCATACTTAGGGACTGAATTTGGAATAATCACCGCACCGTTCAGAACAATCGCCTCCTTGTATAGAGACATGCTAATTACCCCCACTCTAACATATGGAAATTGTGTTGTAAAGTTTTACAAATGACTAAAAACGCACCAAATATACGGCTATATTCTCTCCAAATCTATGCAAAAAATACCTTTCTTATACCGGAAGTCAAAGAATCGGCCGCCCCGATCCTAAGCGTTGCAAATCACAGAGCTACTTGGGGATCATAGCAGCATTAGATTATTCCGCTGAGATTACATTAGCATCATGCAAAGGCTGGATAATGGATTTGATTATTTTCTTATCGTTAATCGATAGGAGACTGTTGGAGATTGATTTTTATTTCCATGAAGAGTTAGTAGACGGTGCGTTTCCTCTAACTCACCCTACCACTCTAGCAACGCGAAGCAGGCCATGGAGCTGGATTTCCGCTCCATGGCCTATTTTTAGCTTAGCTGAACCATTCCTCTTACTTCGACTGAATCGTCTTGTCGCCGCGCTCCTTGATGTTCGCGATCGTCTTCGCGAGGTCCTGCTCCTTGACGAGGTACTTCTCGACTTCCTCGGTGACCACCTTCTCATACTTCACGTTGTTCGGTCCCATAATCTTCTCCCCCACGAAGATCGTATCTGGGCTCGCGAAGATGTGCTTCAGCTGCTCCGACGTAATGCCATCCTCGGCGAGCGCCTTGTTATAGACATCGAACAGCTCCTTCTGCTCCACCGTACGGTTCGCGGACTCGGACGAGTCGGCATACTTGGCCGACAGTCTGCTCAGCTCCACCGCGATGTCGAGCGCCAGCTTCGGATCTGCGGACGTTGGCGAGATGCCGAAGCCGTTCACGATGCCCCACGTCTTCATCTTGCTGCCGCTGTCGACTGGAAGCGGAGCGACGCCGATCTTCCAATCACGAGGGAACTTCGTCTTGTCTGCTGCCCACGGGAGCACCCAACCGCCCTGAATATCCATGCCGTACTTGCCGTTCATGAAGGCGGGTGGGTCGGTCTTCGCTGTTACTGTATTCGCATGAGAAGGCATGCTGCCGTCCGTATGCATCATATGGAACACCCGCTCCATCGAGCGTGCGAAGGCCGGATGCTCGATGTTCGACAGCTTCTTATCGTTGTAGAAGTGCTCGCCGCCGCCAAGCTCCATGATCGCGTCACCGTACCAGAACGTGCCCCACGGCAAGTAGAATGCGCCATAGACCTTCGATGCGCCGCTGCCGCTCGTCAGCTTCTTCGCTGTCTCCCGATATTGATCCCACGTCATGGGCACCTTCGGGTCCGGGTACGCCACGCCGGCCTTGTCGAAGATCGCCTTATTGTAATAGAGTGCCCATCTCGTAATGTTGTGCGGCACCGTGTACAGCTTACCATTATTCGAGGCGTTCGCGACATACGGACCATACTCCTTATTGAAGTCAACGCCAATCGACTTCGCGATGTCATCCAGCGGTACGATCGTCCCGGCATCCGCCCATTGCTGCTGAATCATCGGATTCGCCACAACGATAATGTCGACCTGATTCCCACCGGCAATCGCGATCGGCACCGCCGTCATGAAGTCCGCCTCACGTCCGTGGAAATCGAACTTGACGTTCTTGTACTTCTCCAGCGTCTGAATCTCCTTCATCGCCTTCTGCATCTTAATATCCTCATCGATGCCGTTCAGATGAATGACCATCTTCTTCTGCTGCTCCTTGGCCCCTGCGTCGTTCCCCTTCTCCTTCGCCTCTGGCGCACAAGCGCTTGCCGAGAACACGAGTGCTGCAGCCAGCACGGCAGACATCAGCTTCTTCATAGGTAGTTCCCCCTCGAATGGATATGTATCAAGCAGCGGTGAGCCGCTTCATAGCATGCTTATCACCTTGCACTTGCAAGTACCTTGCTTACCCCTTCACACCCGACAACGCCACTCCCTCGATAAAATGCTTCTGAGCCGCCAAATAAACGGCGATGATCGGCAGCAGCGCCATCGTCGCCCCGGCCATCTGCACGCCGAAGTTGGACGAATATTCACCCTTGAAGCTCGCAATGCCGACGCTGAGCACCTGCTTCGTCAGGTCGTTAATATAAATCATCGGACCTAAATATTCATTCCAGCCCCAGGTGAAGGAGAGAATGAACAGCGCCGTCAGCTGCGAGCGCGACAACGGCAGCACGATACGGAAGAAGATCTTGTATTCGTTGCACCCATCTATCCGCGCCGCTTGCAGCAGATCGTTCGGGATTGACATGAAGAACTGCCGCATCAGGAAGATTGAGAACGCATTGAACATCCACGGCAGCGCCACGCTAATCACATCGTTCAGCAGCCCGAGCGACTTGAAGATCATGAACTGCGGAATGATACGCACCTCGACCGGAATCATCATCGTAGAGATGAACAAGAGGAAGATCAGGTTCCTTCCCTTGAACTCCAGCTTCGCAAAGGCGTAGCCCGCGGCCGAGCTGACGAACAGCACGAAGAACACGACATAGACGGTCAAGAGCGCTGTATTGAAGTACCAGTTCATGAACGGAAATTCTTGTATCGCAGTTGTAAAATTGCTGAGATGCGCGTTGGCCGGAATCCAATCGATCGGCATCTTGAACACGTCGCTCTCGTACTTCACCGATGCCGACAGCATCCACGCAATCGGGAACACCATGAACACCCCGACAGCGGCCAGCAGCACCGTCAGCCCGACGCTCATCCCGAGCTCTCTAGCCTGTCTCATTCCACTTCGCCTCCTCTCTACGTGTACTTGACCCATCGCTTCTGCAGCGTCCACTGCACCAGCGTCACCAGCACGACGAGCACGAAGAATATCCACGACACGGCCGACGCATAGCCCATGTTGTACTGCTTGAACGCCGTATCATAGATGTGGTACACCATCGTGACCGAAGCCGTACCCGGACCGCCTTGCGTCATCACCTGCACCTCTGCGAATATTTGGAACGAGGAGATGACCGACGTCACGACCAGGAAGAACGTCGTCGGCGACAGCAGCGGCACGGTCACGCTCATGAACTGCTGCAGCTTCCCGGCACCGTCAATAGAGGCCGCCTCGTAATAATCGCGCGGAATGCCCTGCAGGCCCGCCAAGTAGATGACGATGCAGTAGCCGATGTGCTTCCAGATCCAGAACAGCGCAATCGTCGGCAACGCCCAGCGCACACTCGTCGCCCAGCCAGGCAGCTCCTCGACACCCGCCGAACGCAGGAACGAGTTAATCGGGCCATACTCCGGATGGAACAGCGCCGAGAACACGAGCGCAGCCGCCGTGATCGTCGTAATGTACGGGACGAAATACATCGCCCGCATAATGCCGCGGCCATAGATGCGCGTATTCAGCAGCGTTGCCAGAATGAGCGACAGCACGATCAAGATCGGCACACCCATCGCCGCCAGCACGATGTTGTTGACGAAGCCGACGCGGAAATATTCGTTCTCGAACGCTTCCCTGTAATTATCGAGCCCGATGAAGGTGGAGCCCTCCGCACCACGGAACATGTTCCAATCCATGAAGCTTAAGTACAGCGAATTCACCAGCGGATACGCCATGAACATGACGAATCCGACGACCGCAGGCGCTATGAACGAATAGCCGATCATATCGCCCTTCCAGCCTGACCTTCCTCCCGCTCCCATGATGCCATCATCCTTTCTTAGAGCAGTGATAGTTAGCGCAGTTACTTCATAATTTATTTGTAAAATTATATTATATACTTAGATATTAGGTGAAGCGCTTTCAAATGTCAAGTCTTGGATTTATATTTTGACTATATATTTATATATAAATAACTTCCGTCGGACAGGTTTTCATACCAAATAAAGCTTACCGTATGCGATTCTAGGAATCACACATGGTAAGCTTTTGCTACTAGATATTCTTTTTACTTCATCTCAACTTCACGCCACGAAGTACGTCCATCCTTGTCATATCCGGTCATCTCGGAAGCGTTCACGATTTCCTTTCTTTCTCCAAGACCACAGCGTAACATCGCAGAAAATCGTAAAACAAGCGATAACTGCAAACAACAAGCTCACTGGTTTGAACGCTAACTCCATAAAGAGGATCATGAAGGATGCGCAATAGGTGATAAAGGAGCATGCACCATGGAAGTAATAAAACAACCTATGCTTTGAAGACATCGATTCAACCTCTTGTGAGATCGAAGTGAATCCGACGTCCAGATTCCTTTTCAGCAAGTATCTTGAAATAAACAGCAATCCAAACAACCCACTCCACAAAACCTTGTCTGTGTCCAAATATATGGTTATGATTCCATACACAGCATAGCTACCTACGGCTACCATGAAGATGGTGGTTATCATTTTATATAAATTCATGTGTGGTTAACTCCTGGAACAGGTTATAGAGCTACTCAATCTTAAATTTCCAGCAACTGTATGAATATGTTATTCGTGAATCCGTGATAAAAGAATATGAAAACAAGAGAAAAATAGAGGGAATCCAAGATTTTGTGTCGAAATTAAAGGA
Organism: Paenibacillus sp. YYML68; assembly: GCF_027923405.1. Lineage (NCBI taxonomy): Bacteria > Bacillati > Bacillota > Bacilli > Caryophanales > Paenibacillaceae > Paenibacillus > Paenibacillus sp. YYML68. The sequence goes on from NZ_BQYI01000001.1 coordinate 4,969,884, forward strand.
TTATAACGATCCAATACTTTCACCAATGGGGTGATTGGCTTGAAGTTCGAATTCGTCCAATCTAATGAGTACTTAACCACACATACCGGGTTAACCGCTATTGGAGCTTTGCTAGCAAAGACTAATCTCGGTGCACGTTTGAATAAAACGGTATTGCCCGAGAACCCGAATCCAGATATCTCGAATGCTGATGTGATGAAAAGCTACTTGGGTCTGCTCTGCCAAGGCAAGAGCGACTTTGATCATATTGAGCCATTCCGGCAAGACGATGCGTTCAGCATCAGTCTTGACATTCGCGATGTTCCATCTAGTCCAACCTTGCGCCAGCGCTTAGATATGGCGGGTTCGTCGATATGGAAAGATATTGTGCTGGAAGAGTCGGCGGACCTGTTACGCCGAGTGGCCGCCCCGCTTACGGGTGTTGATCTTCTTGTCCTGGGCGAGAAGGAACGGACTACGTTGTTGCCGCTCGATATCGATGTGTCTCCCTTTGACAACTCCCGCACGAAAAAGAAGGCGTATCTCGCACCTACAAAGGCCATGATGGTTTTGCTCCGATCTTCTCTTACTTGGGCAAAGAGGGCTACGGCGTCCATGTGGAACTGCGTGAGGGCAGCGTGCATTGCCAGAAGAACACGGATGAATTTTTGAAGGCCAGCATTCAATATGCACGCCGAGTCACAGACCGTCCGCTCCTTGTTCGAATGGATGCAGGCAACGACTGCTTGGCGAATCTGAAGGTCTGTCACACTCAAGAAACTCGTGCCGATTACATCATCAAGAAAAATCTGCGAAGAGATCCAAAGGAGACGTGGCTCTTGTTCGCACAAGATCTGGGCATATGCTGCGAAGAACGCGAAGGAAAGAAGGTATACATCGGGTCGATGCTCATTCGTGAACAAGGATTTGACGAGCCGCTGCGTCAAGTGTTTCGTGTCATCGAACGAACCATAAGCCGTGAAGGTCAAATCTTCCTCGTTCCTGAGATCGAGGTCGAGGTGTACTGGACTTCCTTGCGTTGCTCGGCTTGGCGGGTCATTGAACTGTATCGCGATCACGGCACCAGTGAACAGTACCACAGTGAGATCAAGACAGACCTTGATCTGGAACGCTTGCCCGCTGGCAAGTTTGCAACCAACAATCTCATATTGCATGCGGGCGTGTTCGCATACAATATGCTTCGCTTGATGGGGCAACTCAGTCTGCAGATTCCCGACTCTCCGATTCGAAACAATGTTGGCCGCAGACGGATTCGCACGGTCATTCAGAATATGATCTACCATGCTTCACGACTCGTAAGACATGCTAGGCAAGTCAAATTCGCATTTGGAACGCACAGTCCTTGGTTTCAAACGTTGCGACGTGTGTATCTCACCATCCTAACCACTTGAGACTCAATGTTTAATAGGGGTGTATACGCCTTCACGCGTAGGCGTGTTTCAACATGTGCTTTTTTTGTCCACGCGAGGAAGTTCAATTGAAATGCTCATTACCTTGATGCTTTTACCATTTCCCTACAGTCACGAGCGGGCTGTCACGGATTCACGTTATTATGAAAATATATTAACAAATATGAAAGGAGAGATTCAAATACTTCACAAGAATCTTCTTTGACAGACAGACTTTGTGGGGAGTTTCATTTCACTATTTGCTATGCTATTCGGAGGTGCACGTATGAAAAAAATGATTGTGTATGCTGTGACAGCGGTCGCATGTGCGGTTGGAGTATCTGCGGCTTATGCTTCTCAAGCAATTAAACCGTTCCAGGTACCATCCAGCGTTGAGGAACACGCATTGGTCCATGATCTTACAACTAAACTCGAAAACCGCAAAAAAGAAATCATACTAGAAGCCGAAGGTCTTCATGGTGTCCAACTATCCTCTTATAAAGAACTGGGGTCGTACGCAGATATCGGTGTTCATAACGATGCGAACATGAACTCGTTGCGACTTGCGATCAAGGAGCATGTGATTCGGAACCAAAGTCAGCAAGGTGATGTTGCACCTTTCATATACTTGAATACCAACGAGAAAGAAGCAATTACGGTGCAAAAGAAAGTGGACGGAGCTTCAGTCATCACTACATTTGTGGCAGATCATGAACGTGCATGGATTATCAAGGAGCAAAAAATAGAAAAAGGAAAGCCAGCCGCTGAATTCATCAAGTAACTCGACAACTAATGGAAGAACGTGACGCAAGATACCCAACCTCCTCGTAAATACGAAAATACCTTGTAAGCATGGAGTGTGCTCCAGCTTACAAGGTTTTCATCGCTGCGTATACATTCTAATTTATAGCTTCCAACTTAGAGAAGTCTTCTGCTCAGAGAGCGTCCATAACTTGTCTGCCATTTCCTTGTTCAGGGCAAATGCCTCTAACGTACATTCACCGACGGGACCCACCATCTCAAATGTTGTAGGGCCGTAATACTTGGCATCCTCCAGTCCTTCTTCAGTCGCACACATGACTTCAGGCCAAGCTCCTTTCTCAGCCGATTGTGCGAAGATAGATAATACGGACCAGAGAGTCTTCTGAAACGTATTCGCTGTATCCTGTAATAAATTGGTTCGTGACGCTCCAGGATGACATACCAGTACCTGAACGCTCTTACCCACAGCCTTGATGCGACGTTGTAGCTCATAGGCAAACATCATCTGCGCCAGCTTGCTCTGAGCATAGGACGACCAAGGAGAGTAGTTCTTATCGAAATTAAGGTCTTCGAACCGAATTCTCTGATCCCCCATCTTATATCCATTACTACCAACGACAACAATGCGTCCTCTTGATTCTTCCATTCGTTCAAAAAGTAATCCACACAGGAGGAAGTGAGCCAAGTGGTTAACACCAAGCTGGCTTTCAAAACCATCGACTGTGATCTCCTGTTGAGCCACCTGAGCAATAGCGGCATTGCAGACCAGAGCGTCGATGCGAGGGACCTTCTCCATCACCTCCGCAGCTGCTTCCCGTACAGAAGGAAGAACTGCCAAGTCCATTTGTATAAAAGTCACGTCAGCATGACTGCCAAATTCTCGTTTAAGAGACGAGATGGTGTCCTTCGACTTATTAGCATTTCGGTTCAACATGACTACTTTTGCACCTTTGGATAGGAAGATCCGTGTTGCCTCTAATCCCGTACCACTTGAAGCACCAGTGATCACATACGTTTTACCTGCCAATGAACCGAGTCGCTCCGGTGTCCATCCTTTAGCTCCAAACCTTTGCTTATTACCCCTTATATGATTCCCCATGATTGAAGCTCCTTATCTATATGTCGTTAAAGTATCAACCTTACATTCCGTCTAATGCAATTATAAATCTCATCCATCAGTATAAACAGGCGTAATCATCGTAAAAACTTGCCTAATCGTATCATTAATGTTACATCGGGTGCTAAAACGTGCTACACTTGCTACATGAATAAACAACTAATAAAACAACTTATTGAAAACAGAATTACGGAAGATGGCATGATGGAAACGGGTATCAAGGGGGTGCAACTGTTCCGAGTTAGCAGTTCGCTTCGCTGTGCCCCAGCGGTGTATAGACCTACGGTTGTGGCGATCGTAAGCGGCTCTAAGGAGGCTATATTGGATGGCACGTCCTATGTATATGACAGTAGTCAATATATGTGTTGCACGATGTCGATGCCTGTGGAAGCAGGTACCCCCGCAGCTTCTCCGGACAATCCTCTCCTAGGCGTCTATATCTCCCTGGATACTAAAGTGATGACCGAGCTAGCAATAAGGATGGAAACTGCCACTGGTGCAATCGGAAAGCCTAAAAATGATTCTCTACCACAAGGATTGGCACTTGCCCATTGGGATGATGCATTCACTGAAGCGCTATTGCGCTTACTACAATTAGGAGATAGCCCCACCGATACAGCGGTACTTGGTGACTGCAGGCTTCGAGAGCTATACTACACCGTTATGAAAGGAGATGCTGGCGAATCTGCCCTGCGTGCATTCGGAGTCGGTAATGAAATCTCCCGCTCTATTGCGTATCTGTCCTCTCACTTAGACAAGACGTTCACCGTCGAAGATATGGCCGCACAAGTCGGGATGAGTCGGGCCGTGTTCCACCGCAAATTCAAGCAGGCTACAACGATGTCACCTATCCAGTTTGTCAAATCTATGCGACTTAACAACGCCGCTATGAAGATGGCTGGAGGGATGAATGTGAACGAAGCAGCCATGGAAGTAGGCTATGTGAGCTCCTCTCAATTCAGCCGTGAGTTCAAACGCATGTATGGGCAGTCTCCCAAACAGTGGAGCAGCTCTAAACAACTTTCGTCAGAAATGATGAGACGGACGGCATACTTTTTTGACCAGCTTCAACGTTCATCGCTGTAGGTAACGTGCATTACGTTACAATTTCATACCAACTTCTCTGTGGTCCCTATAATCCTCTACATCAGTCAGAGGTTATGCCTCGCGGTTGTCTTACCAAATCACATAATAGATCCAAAGGAGTTGAGGTCGAGTGAGAAAGTCTCTATTGTTTATGACCTTCGTCGTCCTAGCACTTATCTTGGTCGCAGGGTGCAGTAATTCAGAACAACATATAGCAACATACAAGGCAAGTGGAATTATTGATGCAGTGGAAAAAACGGGAGGAATAGTTGAGGGTGTTAAGTCCGAATATATCGTTAGACTAACAGACATGCAACAGGAATCTGAGTCGAACAAAAGCGAAGCTGCGAACGGCACGTTTTCAATAACGAACAACACCTCCATTTACAAACAATCGGGTGATAAAAAAGAAAAGGCCGATATTTCGGCAGTCGAAAAAGGGAAACGTGCAGAAATGATTTGGCGTTTCGCAAACGATCATCTTACTGAAGCAGTTGAAATTAACCTAAAATAATGGGAAAAGCCAGCGCGGTTGCAGCTGGCTTTCTTATGAACTTGGCACTCGTATAGTACGTTGTCCTGCCGTCCAAGGTTACGGAAACATCGTGTCCCTCTTGCATCACTTGACTCGATGAATCAGCCCCTACTCCTGTAGTAGTCGTCAGCACCATGGTCGACAGCACGATACCTGATATGACCTTGAATAAGCTCATTTTTCTCCAACCTCTCTTCATTTTACATTTGGTTATTAATACCATATTATATGGTATAGGATTGATCGGTTGACCACACGAGCCTGGATAACGATTTCAATGCATGACGTGGTAAGCTCTGTCCATACATCCGAGCAGGAGGAGAATGATATTGAGTATCCGTTTATCCAACATCGGTAAAACCGGAGCGAAGTGGATCATAATTCTCATTCTAAGCTTGTACGCACTGGTCTGTATCTTCGGAATCCTCTTCTTTGCAGCTCTGCTATATTGGGATCACATGTAGATGACGTTGCACTTTCCTGAGCAGTCTATCTTCGACAATAAAGCCGAGCCCACCCTATCGGTGAGCTCGGCTCCTATCATACGCCTATAGCTACTTCTTCCTTCACCCGCCTACCCCTTAAGGCTTAGGCTTAACCTCCAGCAGCAGAACGCCCTCCGAGCCTAGGCTGAAGCTTGCGCCCATGCTCTTGCCAGTCAGCATGTTCTTCACCGTGACGTTCTGGTTGTTCGCCATCTTGAGGCTAATATTTGAAGTATTCTTGCCAATATTGACAATCGTCATCAAGTAGGTGTTCGTACCGTTCGGTACGACGCGCCAGAAGGCACCCTTGGACGACAGACCGTTAGTCTCGGTCAGCACAACCGGCGGCAGCTGGCCTTTGGCCGACAGCTCCGTCGTTACTCTGGAGGACATGTTGGTCACCGCGTTGTTCGTCAGCTTAATTAGCTTACCTGTTCCTGCGGTGAGCGTCTTCGCGCGAGGCTGCTTGTACTCATTGAGCTTCAAGCTTACATCATCGATGATGACGGTGCCGCCGTTGTTCAAGTAGATCTGCAGCGCGTTGAATTCTGCCTCCGTCACTTCCTCCGTCTTGCGGACGACGATTACATCCCAGTCTGAGTTCGGCTGCTTGAAGATGATATTCTTCGTTGCGAAGCCGAGCGGCACACCGCTGAAGTACATCGATTCGTACAGATCGAACTGATCGTGCATGTAGTTCGAATCGTTGATTGCGGCTGCCTCGGAGTAGAACAAGCGAACCGGCTTGCGCTCCCGCTGGAACTTCACAATTTCATTCGAGAAGGCGTTCAGGTCCATCATCGTCTTCGTCAGCTCATGCGCCACGCGAGGCTGCTGGGCGACGGACGCTGCGTACGATTCGCCAAGTCCGCCTGTTGCGTTCTGAAGTCGGTCCTCAATGGCGCCATCTGCATTACGTCCCCAGAACCAAGTCAGTCCCGCGTTCATGCCGTGGAGCGTCGTCTGCCAATACGTCGAGCGCACATATTCCGGCTTCATGTACAGATCCCGATACTGCGTCGTGGAGAGCAGATGCACCTCAGAGTTGATGTGAGGCTTATTCGGGCTGACCGAATCCATGAAGTCATACGTCACAGCCATCTCTTCCCAATAATACGCGTACTTCGACTCCCAGCTCTCCGGTCCTGAGCTGTTCATATTGCGCTTGCGAATCTTCGCATCGTCACCGATGATCTCGGTCATCTCGGTCAATGCCTCGAAGTCGATACCGTGATCGCGCGCACTCTCGACGAACAGGTCCGGCATAATCTTCAGATGCGTCCGGGCCGCCGGGTCGTACTTCTTAATCTCATCATGCAGGAACGTCAGCCACTCGGTGCCACGGTCCATATTGAAGCGCGACCAGTCATACCAGATCGGGGTATTCTTGTACGACGTATCCAGTGGAATCGCCAGATTCACTTGGTTGAAGCCGGTGTAGCTCGTTCCCCACAGCGAGTTCAGCTTGGCAATCGTGCCGTGCTTCGTCTCGAGCCACGTTCTGAATTTGCTCATCGTGTACGTCGATACGTTCGCAATCGCTGCCCAATGACCCTTGGCCGTGAACCAATGCGGCTCATTGGCGAGAATGTAGCCGAGCTTCGTGTAGTTTTTGCCTGCGGTGGTCGGGATCGTTCCCTTGAGGACGTCCTTCCAGATCTCTCTAACCTGCGGGTGGTCAATATCGTACTTGGTGAAGAAGCTCTGCCCCTTCAAGATCTCCGGGCCGTACTTGGTCGCTGCCCATTGCGGCAGCGGGTCGTGCCACAGCATCATATAACCAGCTGAATTCGTCGGGCGGTTCTGCAGGTCGGCCATCTTCGTCTGGTCAATCGTCCCCGCTTCGTCGAGTGCGAAGATCGGACTGATCGCCTTCGGATGGTCGACATTGCCCAGGTGATCGTTGTACAGCGTCGGGTCAGAGGTCGGAATGTGAAGCGGCTTGGAGAAGTAATCGTAGAGGAAGACCGGCTTGCCGTTCGACATAAATTGATCGTTCTGTACCGTAATGTTCGACCAGTTCACCTTCGGAACTGCGCGTCGCGTCACCGTACCGTTGATGACTTGCGTCAGCTCCGACTTCGCGGTATCGAGCATCTGGATCACTTCTCTCCGCTCGAAGTTCGGCAGATCGTTCGCCAGCTGCTGCGCAGTGGCCTGATACTTCTGGACACGCTCGAATTGCACCTTGTTCTTCGTTACATTCGCCGCATCCCAGTCTGCATACTTCAGGAACTCGCTCGCCATCCAGGCTGCGCTTTCCTCTCTTGTCGTATCATGTCCACTTCCTTTCGCCTGTGTAATTAATGCATTCAGCTCACCCAGCTTCCTTGTAGCCTCCTGCTTCGGTGTCTCAGCAGCCAGCGCGATCGATGCTCCATCCGCAGCAGCCAAGCTTAGGGCCAGTCCGACGCATAGTGTCAGATGAGCAAGCTTTTGTTTCTTTCCCATTCATGCACCTCCGTTTTATATTTAAAATGTGTTACGCTTTCATAATATTTCACAGTTTATTGAAAGTCAAGAAAAATATGTATGTTATTTCATCGTTGTCGCTCTTGTGTGCAATCGCTTACAAATTGGTGCATAAAGAAGCTCGCTTGCTCGACACTACTCGACAAGCGGCTTCCTTCCTTCACAGCTACATACTTACGCCATACGCTGCAATGACACTGCGGTCCACCTCGACACCGATCCCCGGTCCCTGTGGAATGGCAACCATGCCGTCCTTCATCGTGATCGCATGCTGAATCAAGGCCGCCCGGAACGGATGGGACGACTGGTCATACTCCAGCATCGGCTCCTCCGGATACAGCGCCAGCGGCGCAGGCGCGAGCGTCGCGATGAACTGCAGCGACGCCGCAAGACCGACGCCAGAGCCCCATACGTGCGGAATCATCATCGTGTTCCACGCCTGGGCGAGCGTCGCGATCTTCTTGCACTCCGTGAAGCCGCCAGACGAGCACAGGTCCGGCTGCACAATGTCCAGCGCACCTTGAGCGATCCAGCTCCGGTAGCCGGTCTTGCCGAACAGATTTTCCCCTGAAGCAATATAGGTCTCCGTCAGATGACGAATCGCCAAGTAACCCTCGATGTCCTCCGGCGCCAGCAGCTCCTCGAGGAAATACAGCTTCGCATCCCGGCTCTCGATCATCAAGCGTCTCGCCAGAGCCGCGTTATACGCGCCGTTCGCATCAGCCATGAGTCGAATGTCCGGACCGATCGCCTCGCGCACCGCTCGAATAAGCGCAAGGTCCTCCTCCAGCCCGAAGCCGATCTTCAGCTTCATCGCACGCAGACCGTTCGCCTTATGACGCAGCGCCTCCTCGACGCCATCCTGCGGGTACACCCCGTTCGCCGTACGGTAGAAGCCTGTCGCATACGGCATCACCTCGGTCCGGTAGTTGCCGCCGAGCAGCTTGCTGACCGGCAGTCCACAGCTCTTGCCCTTAATGTCCCATAACGCAATATCGACGCCGCTGATCGCATTGACCGCTGCACCGCCTTGACCGTAAGGGCGCGTCTTGTTATACATCTCTTCCCACAGCACATCGGAATCGAACGGATCGCGGCCGATCAGCATCGGTGCGAACGCATGCCGAATGAATGCCGCTGCGATCTCTGGCGGCTGCAGTCCGTGGCACAGACATTCGCCCCAGCCTGTCACACCCTCGTCTGTCTCCAGCTCCACGAGTACGGCAGAGCGCTGATGCACCCAGCCTTGGGAGAAGTAGAACGGCTCGTCCAGCGGAGTTTTGAGCACATGTACATGTACTTGTGTAATTTTCATGCGATAAGCCTCCTTGAATTTCGTACATGACATCACTATATCGCCGACAAGATTTGTATGTCAAATGTAAATATATATTTAGATTGTAGAAAAAACAGGCTGGAGCCCACCATTCTGTTCCATAATGGTCATGATGCGCCAGCCTGCCTCTCCTTATACTCCGCTTACTAGAGCCCCAGTAAGCGATACATGAACACTGCAGCCTGCGCACGAGTCGCCGACTCCTGCGGGCCGAAGCTGCCGTCCTCGCGTCCTTCAAGCAAGCCGGACGCCTGCATCGCCTTCACGCTGGCAGCTGCGTAGCTGGCAATCCCACTCTCGTCCTTGAAGGCTGCGGAGGAGGACTCCGTAGCCGCCGCAATTGTAATCTGCTGCGATTCAAGCAGACGATGCACCATGACCGCCATATCTTGTCTCGTGATCGTATCTTGAATACCGAAGCTGCCGTCCTCCTTGCCAGTTACGATGCCTAACGCCTGAGCTGCGCTCAGCGCATCGCTGTACCAAGCACCCTGCTCGGCATCCTTGAAGGACGCAGCTGGATGACCGCCTGTCAGCTCATACGTATTCATCAGCATCTGAATGAATTGTGCCCGCGTCACCTGCTCCTCAGGCATGAACGTGTCAGCGCTGGTGCCCTGAACGACCTCGCGCGCAGCCAGTGCCTCGATGCTCTCCTGTGCCCAAGCTACCGAAGCAAGATCCTTGAAGCTGACACTCGCGTTAGCCGCCGTATAGTAGCTGAAGTGCTTCACATCGAACACAAGCTTCCCTGTCTTCTCGTCATAGCGGCTGTTCTTCACAGCCTCCAGCTCGCCCTGCTCCGTGATGTAATAGCCGACGATGTGCTTGGCCTTGTCGCCTGCCTTCAGCGTGTAAGGCAGCTGCAGCTCCACCGTCTGCCCGTTGCCGAAGGTGCTAATGGTCTGACCATCTACAGCAAGGGTGAAGTCAAATACCGGATTGTCCTTCACCGTTGCTCTGGCCTTGTCGCTCGCAAGCTCCACGGACACCTTCTTCACCGTCAAGTCTACGTTCTCTGACTTCGAGCTGATCGCCGCCTGCAGTAAGGCAGGCGGGATCGAGACAACAGCGAAGCCGGTATCCACAGCAAGCTTCTTCACCTGGCTGTCGCCTGCTGCAAGCACGCTCAGAGCAGGGAGCTGCAGCTGTACTTCCTTGGCAGCTGCAGGCACCTCCAGCTGAATACGTACAACCTTGTCTGACGCTTCCTTCATTGCGCTCTGCAGCATACTGGATGCAATCTTCGAGGATGCGACACCATCCTTTGTCGTGCTGGCTGTTACTTTGACTGGTGGGGACGGCTGTGTATTCTTATCTTTATCCTTGTCTTTGTTGTTATCCTTGTCTTTATCTTTATCCTTGTCCTTATCTTTATCTTTATCCTTGTCCTTATCCTTATCCTTGTCCTTATCTTTATCGTTATCACCATCGCCGCCACTTCCGCTGCCGTCACCGCCACCATTGCCCGGTGTCACTGGGTCCGATGCGTTCGCGGTCACAGTAACGGTCGTCTCCGCATAGAGCATCGGATTGTCATCGCTAGTCACGCGAATCTTGGCCGTTCCGGCCTTGTTCGCCGTTACGAGTCCGCTCGCCGATACCGACGCCACTCCCGAGACGCTCTCGCTGTACACGGACCACGTCACAGACTTATTCGTAGCTGTATCCGGCAGCACAGTCACCGTCAGCTGCCCCGTCAGACCCGCGGTCAAGCTCAACGTACTCTTATCGACCGTTACGCTCTGCACCGCAATCTTCTGCGGCTGCGGCACTGCCTTGAGCTCCAGCAGCATCACGCCCTCCGGCTTCAGCGTCAAGCTCGAGCCGAGGCTCTGGCCTGTCATCATATCCGTCACCGTGAACTCACGTTGGTCCGCCAGCGCCATATTCAGCGAAGCCTCGTTCTTGCCAATGTTGACTACGGTCATCACATAGCGGTCTGCACCGTCTGGCACTACACGCCACATTGCACCACGCTGACTCAGCCCGTTCGACTCATTCACGACGACTGGAGACAAGCTGCCCTTCTGTGCGAGTACGCTGAACGCTTGCTCAGCCATGCTGCTAACAGATGGATCCGTCGGCTGCATCAGCACGCCGCTTCCACTTGCAAGCGCAGCGGTACGCGATTTCTTGTACTCATTCAGCTTCAGGCTGACGTTATCCGTAATGACTGTTCCGCCTGCATTCAGGTACGACTGCACGGCTGCGAATTCGGCGTCTTTCACTTCCTCCGTCTTGCGCATGACCACAACGTCCCAATTCGAGTGCGGCTGCTTCTCGAGCATGCTCGCCGTCACGAAGCCGACCGGCACGCCGTTGAAGAACAGCGACTCGTACAGCTCGAATTGATCTTCCATATAATGCGTATCGTTAATCGCCGCTGTCTCCGAGTAGAAGATGCGGACGGGCTTGCGCTGCTCCTGGAATTTCACGATTTCTTCCGAGTACGCATTCAGATCCATCATCGTCTTGCTCAGCTCATTCGCCACACGAGGCTGCTGAGCGACCGTTCCTGGGTACGACTCGAGCAAGCCTTGCACCGAGGTCGTCATCAGTCGGTTCTCAACGGAGCCGTCCGGATTACGTCCCCAGTACCAGGTGAAGCCTGCATCCATACCGAGCAATGTCGCGAGCCAGTACGTATTGCGCACATATTCCGGCTTCATGTACAAGTCACGGTAAGCAACCGTCGACAGGAAGTGAACCTCCGAGTTGACATGCGCCTTGTTCGGGCTGACCGACGACATGAAGTCGTACGACATTGCCAATTCCTTCCACATGTACGAGTAGTTCTTGTTCCAGTCCTCCGGATGTCCGGTAGCCTTGAAGTTCTCCTTGCGCGTCTTCGCATCGTCGCCAATCATGTCGACCATCTCGGTCAGCTTCTCGAAGTCGATGCCGTGCGTCCGGTTATCCTCTACGAACAAGTCCGGCATAATCTTAATATGCGTCTTCGCCTCTGGATCGTTCGCCTTCACCTGCTCATGCAGGAAGCGCAGCCACTCCGTACCCCGCTCCATATTGAACAAGCTGACGTCGTAGCCGATCGGCGTTCCCTTGTACTTCTTATCCATCGGGATCACACTCCGCGAAGCTTCGTCGAAGCTCGCATACGTCGTGCCCCACAGCGTATTCATCGCATCGAGCGTCTTGTGACGGGCCTCCAGCCACTTCGCGAACTGCCCCAGCGCAATATCCGAGATGCCCTCCTGACCGTTCGCCTTCTTCGGCGTCGCCCAGTGGCCCTTCTCCAGGAACCAGTGCGGTTCATTCGCCAGCAAGTACCCGAGCTCTGTATAAGGCTTGCCTGTCGTAATCGGTCCCGTCTGCTTCAGCACATTGCTCCAGATCGACCGAATTTCCGGATGATTAATGTCATACTTCGTGAAGGTCGTAATGCCATCCCGCATCGTATCTCCGTTAGCGCTCACTGCCCAAGCCGGAGCCGGATCGTGCCACAAAATGGTGTAGCCCATATTGTTCGACGGACGATTCTGCAGATCGCCGTATTTATCTGCCGTCGGCGTGCCGTTCGCATCGATCACAAAGCTAGGGTTAATCGATCTTGGCAGATCGATCTTGCCGAGGTAATCGTTATACAGCGTCGGGTCATTCTTCGGAACATCGAGCGGCTTGGAGAAGTAATCGTGCAGGAACACCGGCTTGCCCTCGCTGTAGAAGTTCGTACCCTTCAGCTCGATGCCGTCCCAATCGACGAGTCGCACCGGTCGGCGTACAACAGTACCGTCGAGCACAGCTGTCAGCTCGGCAATCGACGTGTCGAGCAGCGCGATTACTTCCTTACGCTGGAATTCCGGCAGCTCCTGTGCCAGCTCCTCCGGCGACTTGCCGCCTGGGCTGTAGGTCGGAATAACGGCGAACATCTTCTTGTTGACGTCTACATTGTTCGCATCCCAGTCCGCATACTTATCGAATTCCTTAGCGAACCAGACTGCGCCCTTCTCCCGCTCTGCATCGAGCTGACGTGCCTGGGCTTGAGCGATCAAGCCCTCGAGCTGTGTAAGCTTGGACTGGATCAGCGCCTTCAGCTCTGCAGCAGACAGCGCTCCGTACTTCAGAATGGCCTTCGCCACGATCGCGCCGTTCATCAGATCAACCTCGATCGTCGCTGTCCGATCGTCGGCCGCCTTCACCGTGACCGATACCTTCTTCTGCTCCTTCGACTTGACCGTCATCGAGATGCGATCGTCCTGAATGACAGCAGTCAGCGCCGTGTCATCCGAGGAAGCAGCTGCTACGCCGACAATACCAAGCTTCGCTTCCGTATTCACAATGCTCGCATCGGTGAATGTACCGTTCGACTGCACCGCAATCTCCTTCGGAATCGAGCCGATCACCGCCAGCTCAGCACCCGATTGAACGGTCAGATCCGTCGTCAGCGACGTAATCAACGGCTTCAGCACCGTTGCCTTGCCCTTCGTAATCTCCATCCGGTTCTTCGCGTACATCGTCACGCTGGAGTCCGGCTCGACTCTGAGCATGCCCGTCTGGCCGATCGTCTCGCCCTTGCCCTTGATGTACATCGCGCTGCCAGGCTCGAATACCGCCGAGCCGACACCTGCGGAGCCGACGATTCCATTACCGATAATGAAGCCTTCATCGCGGAAATCCTGCAGCTGTCCCTTTACCGTCACGACCGCATGCACCGTCATTTGAGCGGTGAACTTCAGTCGAACGTTGGAAGGTACCGTTATATTTTTCGTGACAGTGACAGGCTTGAATACTTCAACGACGTTGAGGGTCACTCCGCCTACCTTCTCATCAGCCAATCGCTTCGCCACTGGATCTGTGCTGCTGCCGAATCCGTTCAGCGCCTCCATCAGCTGGTCGGCTGTCGTAATCTGTCCCGCCACAATGAGACCCGGCTGCTTCGCATCATTGAACGTCTGCGCTGCCGCCTCAAGCGACGTAACCGCTGTCTTATAATTGTCCTCAGTAGCCGAGCTGCTATTCTTCACACCAAGAGCCGACTGAATCGCTTGTGCGAACGTATCGCGTACAGCAGCCGTCACCCACAGCTGATCAGAGGTCAGCTCTGCACCGTTCACGCTCACAAGTGTCGAAGCTACATTCGCCTCAGCCAGCTTGATGAGCTCATTGAGCTTCGTCAGATGAACACTAACCGGCGTATAATCGATTCCCGCTCCAACATTCGAAGCCGTTGCGTTGAACACCGCCTCAGGTGCGACTGTAATGCGCTTAATGACTTCCGTCGTGACCGCCTTGGCCAGAGTGACCGTACCCGTTGCTACGCGCAGATGATGATTCGCCAGCACCTCAACACTAGAATCCGCACCCAGCTTGAATGTGCCGTTAGCCCCTACGACCTCGACACCTTGCTGGTAGTAGCTGCTTCCCGTATGGAACACGACCGCACCCGTTCCGTTACCCGCAAGCCCTGCGCCACGCTTATCTGGAGTACGGCTATCCTGCACGACGCCCTGTACCGTAATCGTCGCGTTCACCGTCATATCAGCGAAGCTCTGCAGCTTCACACCGCTAGGGATGGCAAATGGCTTCGTGATCACGATATTCTCATACAGCTCCGCCGTATTCCCGTTCACCTTCACCAGCGTATCGTTGACCGTGATCGACTTCAACAAGGCCGCAAGATCCTGCACGGTCTTGACCTCCGCAGGCGCCCCGGCATTCGTCCCGTCCTGCTTCGCTGCATCGAACGTCTGCACGGCCGCCGCAAGCGCAGTCACTGCATCCGACACTTGAGTAGCTGTCGCTGCTGCATCATCCTTCACCGTCGTCGCCGACCCGATCGCCGCCGTGAAGGCATCCATCGCCGTCGACGTCACCCACTTCTGGGTGGTCAGCACATCCGAGCCGTCTACGCTGACCACGACTGCATCCTTGTTCGCTGTCGCATCGGCAATCGCTTGAATGAGCGCGGTCTTGTCTGTCGGCTGCTGACCTGAGCCAGAGCCTGTAGGCCATGTTACGGTTACGCCGTCAGCGATCGTTCCATTCACCTGTAGCGCCGCTCCTTGAGCAACCGTAATCTGCTTGAACATATCAGCGGTCACCGTCTTGTACGTTGCCACTGTCACCGTTCCCGAGCTTACCTGCAGATGGCTATTCGCCAGTAACGTTACGCTAGAGTCTGGACTGAGCTGCAGCACGCCAGCCGCCCCGACTACCTCAGTACCTTGCTGGAAGTAGGCACTTCCCGTATGCAGCACGACCGAGCCTGTACCCGTACCGACGACACCGTCCTTACGGAAATCGAGCGCTCGGCTGTCCTGCAGCTTGCCGTGTACCGTAATCTGATCGTTCATGTTCATCTTCACGAACAGCTGCAGCTTCACGCCGCTTGGCACGTTGAATGGCTCGTTGATCGTCACTGCGGTGCTGACCTGCGCGGTTGTGTTGCTATCCGCCGTCTTAATCTTGGTCGCATCCCCGCCTGCATCCATCTTCGTCTTGAGGAAATCCACCAGCTGCTGCGCATTCGTGATGACAGCCGCTTGCGACGGAGCAGCAGGTACGGCCAGCGCGACAACAAGACTGATGCTAAGGAATAAGGATAATAATCTTTTCATTGTGCCCTCCTGTATACATGTAATCGAATTGAAGCTGTTCTAGCTTACATAACCTAGGTAGCTGCCACCATATTATGGGAGCGCTTACACCTGCTCGGTTAAAAAAAAGGTCCCACTAGCCGAATATTCAATTGGCTTGCTTGGAATGCTGACAACAAGCCGCTTCTGCACACTCTACACATTAATACCCCTCCATTTATTTTTATATTTAGATGATTATTTTACTTGTAATTAAACATAGCTTGTTTAAATGGAAAAGTCAATGACAAAAAAACGAGCACGGCTGCAAGCTTTATGCTTGCAGTCGGCTCGTTTTTTTCACCTACCACATTGCTGGCTCCTCCTGCCTATTCAACGACGAGACGAACACCCTCGGGCACCTGAAGCTGTACCACCTGTTGTCGATCATACTGCAACGTAATTCGCCCTGCCGCTGTCTCGAATTCCAATCGCAGCGCATCCAACGATGCAGGGAGCTTCGGACGGAACGCCACCTCGGTCCAGCCCGGAGAGAGCGGGGACAATCCGACCATATCCTCGATCAGAATCAAGATTGGAGCGCTTGCCCACGGATGGCATAAGCTCGTATTCCACTTGTGCTCCTTGGACCACGCCTCAAAGCAGGTAGTCGCACCTTCCTTGATCATCGTAGCCCAGGAATGCTCGTCAGATGAAGTAATGAGCTCATAAGCTAATTCGTGCTCTCCCGCAGAGGTTAGAGCCTTCAAGACGAAGTAGGCCATATATACGCCGCAGACGAGACGCTTGCTGCGAATGAGCTCTACGATCGGCTTCGTTCTATCGGCAGGCACAAGTCCAAACAGAAGCGCTAACGCATTCGAGTGCAAGGACGAATGTCGGGAGCCCTCGGCATCCACGAACAGTCCTCTCGTGCGGTCATAGAATGCGTCGGTGTAGGCTTGACGCAAGCGGGTCAGCTCCTGACCGTCTACACGTTCCCCGACGATACTGCCGATCTCCGCTGCAGTTACACGAGCTCCGTAGTAGAAGGCATTCAGTACGTTGTGACAGCCTTCACCGACTGGTTTGGTCAATTCGAAGTCGTAGCCGTCCCGCAGCTGCTCAGGCCAATCGACCAAATTCCATTTATCCGTAACGTTCGCGAGCAGACCGTCCGACCGTTCATAAGCAGCGAAGTGGTCCAGCATCGCTCTGACATGCGGATACATCTGTCGAAGGAAGTCGATATCTCCACTCAGCTTATAATATTTCAACAGCTGCATCGGCCATTGCATAGAGAAATCGGCAATCTCTTGCATGTAATGTCCCGGTGCAACAGCCACTAGACCTGGGCAAACCTTGGAGGAGAGAATGACATAGTCTAGCAATGCCTTTCGATATAACCGAAGATCACCGCTCAAGTATGCCTGTGTTGGAGCTATAATCGTGTTATCTCCCAGATATTGCCCCTTCTCACGCGAGGGACAGTCGACATAGCCCTCCTGAGATCCATACTTGACTCCGTTACGGCAGATCGACCAGATGCTGTTCAAGAGCGGGTCGGAGGACTCGAAGACGCAAGCCTCCTCTTGCATAGGATAATGTCGTACGACCGCGACTAGACTAGCCAGCTCAAGCTTCACGCTCGGCTCATACAACAACACCTCTACATAGCGGAAGGCCTTATAGTCGAAGAACTCCAGCTCATCAACGCCGCCCGATAAGGTGCATACCTCCTGATACCGGCAATTGCAACGCATCTCATAGCGAACCGCTCCATCGTCGAGAAGCTCTTCCCCGTATCGGAGCTCTATCCGATCTCCCGACCGGCCCTGCGCCTGAAGCTTCACTTGGCCTGTAACCTCTTCCCCGAAGTCGATTCGATAATGACCGGCCGCTACCTCTTCTATTCGTGCAGGAAGCTTCTCATATACGGCAACAGGCGGTGTGGGCTGTAGATATAGCACATGGTCATCGTGGGAATGTACGGTCGCTGGTGTCCACCCCGAATCATCATAATTGATCCCCTTCCAGCCCGTCTGCTTCAGCCGCAGATCGAGGGGCTCCGCATACTGGGTGTTATAGCCGATCACATCCCCGCGCCCATATTCCTTGGTATGATAGCATCTCCATGTCGCATCGGTCTGCAGGAGCAAGTGGTGATCGGCGTGCAGCTCTGCGATCATCCCTTGCCGATGATCGGCACTGTTATAGGATCTGCATATCAATCCATGATAATAGACATGCACCGCGATGACGTTCTCACCTGGCTGAAGCAGGTCGGTTACATCATAGCTATTATAATAGTAGTGATCGGAAGTGGATTGAGCGGGACCTTGACCGACCGAGCTTCCGTTGATGTACAGCTTGTAATAGTCATCCGCGGTAATATCCAGCACAGCGCGCGTCACGCTGTGATCTAGCTTGAACGATCTGCGGAAGAGCATGTGGCGGTTTGTCAGCTCCTCTCTATGCTCGATTACAGCAGATTTATCCATTTCTTTATGATAGAGCGTATCAGGAGCCTTCAGCCCCTCGAAGGCGTTGTCCATGATCCAGCGTGCTGACCACATCTTCCTCATCGTACCCCACTCCTCTGTTCGTTTAGAATATGATGTCCTTCCGAATCCCTTGAACCTCTCTTTGCTTCCACTGTCCGGGACTGATTCCTTCCAGCTGCTTGAACACTCGGTTGAAGTGATGAATATTTTTGAACCCGATTTGTAGGGCCATTTCTTTAAGCGTGATCTCGGTATACGCCATGAATTGCTTGGCCTTCCCAATCCGCACTTCCTGAATATATCTCGAGATGGTGCATCCGTACCTTTGCTTGAACATGTGTCCCACGTAATTGTTGCTGAACCCAATATGCTTGGCGATATCGGCCACACGAAGCTCCTCTGCATAATGATTGGTGATATAAGCCCTGGTCTGCTCCGCCACTGTCACAGCCTCGCCTGGTAAGGGTGCTACGTCAGCTTCAGAAGTCTGAATGGGGTATGACACCTTCATACCGTATGAATGTCTGTGCAGCACATACAAGATGTTCAATAAATACACACAGGCCATCTCGCGAAAAAACGCCTCTCTACGCAGCCCCTCCTGCTTGATCTGCTCCAGCAGCAGCACAATTTCCTTAGACACCTGAGCATGCCACACTTGAATGGACTTCAGCCATGCGTCTACCCGACAGCTGCGGGTGCGAAACTTCATATCCAGCGTCTTAATCGCTGCGTCACTTCGTGAAGTAAAGCCATGAGCCACAGAAGGTGTAATGAAGGCACAGTCCCCTGTACGTAACACACGTCGCTCGTCCCCACATGTGAAGACAACCTCTCCATCGATAATATAGATGAGTTGATAATAATCATGAGCATGCAGCAATAGACTGTTGCCCCTGCCATAGTCATATCTGGACGCCCAGATCATTTCCACATCGAACTCATGCAAGGTATACACCTCATTTCACCAAGCTGTACCCTTCAAGCAGATAAACGTTCCCATGCTCCAGACAAATACTTTATGCGCGAACTGCGTTACTATTTATATAGAGATATACGATATAGAGGAGTGACTTACTATGGAAATCAGCAAGCAATTCCCACGATACACAGACTATGAGCCCCGTGTTCCAGTATGGTGCATAACACCCCATACACCCGGATGCTTCCATCGCTTCTTCGATACATCACCCGTCAGTCCATCCGGCCGCTACGTCGCGCTGCTGCAGCTCCCGCAGGAGCATCGACTCCCGGAGCCCGGAGAAGCTGCCAGCATTGTTCTTGTCGATCTGCATACCGCGGAGGAACGAATTATCGCCCATACGTGCGGTTGGGAGACACAATTAGGCGCTAATCTGAACTGGGGACCCGACGATCATTCGATCTATTATAACGATGTCGATACAACGACATGGGAGGCCCAATGCGTACAGCTCAACCCGCATACCGGAGAGAAGCGGATCATGAACGGCAGTATATACAGAATATCTCCAGATGGTAGAACGATTATAGCCTCCTGTCCAAAAAGGATGCGTCGTACTCAGTATGGCTATGGAGTCGTTGTACCGGAGGAACACATCCCGCGTAACTACGGCTTTCGTGAAGACGACGGCTTGTATGCAATCGATACGGCGACCGGCGAACGCAGACTGCTCGTATCGATCAAGGATGTATTCGACCGCGCTACACCTGCCATTGATCGATCGTTGTACGAGCATGGCGAATGCTACGGCTTCCATTGCAAGTTCAACCCGCAGGGCGATCGCATTCTCTTCACCATGAGATGGTTTCACACGGACCGCGAACAACCTTGGAACATGATTACAGAGGGCTTGAAGTTCTGGGTCGTCACCATGAATACCGATGGGAGCGATATTCGTGTCGCTGTAGGTCCGGAGCAATGGAGTAAGGGCGGACACCACATTAACTGGTTCCCAGACGGACATAGACTCTCCATGAATCTGTGCCTTGATGGCGACAAGCAGCTGTATCTGGTTCAAGTCAATGCCGATGGAACACAGCTGAGCAAGATCATCGATGGGATTCCAGGCTCCGGCCACCCAACCGTTCATCCGAATGGTAAGCATATCGTGACTGATACCTACGAGCAGGAGAAGGTAGCCTTCGGTGACGGCACGGTTCCTCTACGATTCATCGACCTGCAATCAGGGAGCGAAGAGACGATTGTGCGAGTCAATGTGGCCAACCCCGGAACGCAGGCTACCTATGCGCTGCGCGTTGACCCTCACCCTGCCTGGACACCAGACGATAAGCATCTCGTATTCAATGGCTACGTAGGGGGAACCCGCCGCGTATTCATCGCTGACTTATCCGGTCTCGTATAAGAGAAGCAGGTGGTACGTAAGCCTCCTACAATACAAGCTGCCCCGTAGAAGGGGCAGCTTGTATGCTTCAATCTCGGACCATGGGTGTTCCGTGGCGTTAGCTAGTTATTTGCAGCGGCATTCAGATGAACAACCTGATTCGTAGACGCCGACTCATAACAGGCATACACCGCTCTGACGGAGGCCAAATAATCAGTGCCGCTCGTTTCGAAGGGGCTTCCCTCCTGCAGAGCATCGACAAAGTGCTGCTGTGTGGCAATCGTACAGCCGCCCTTCCAGCCTTTAGTCGGAATGACGTACTCATGCTTTCTCTCGATCCCGCCACGAGGTGTGTAGTAGATCGATCCGTCTCCTTCCAGGCGCAGCTTACCCTCGGTTCCCTCCATCGTCATGTATCCATAGGTCGGGCAACGCACCTGCTCCATATATGTGACTCGATTAGCATCATAGAGTCCGACCGCTCCACCTCTAAAATTCATATGGATGACTGCCAGATCCTCCCCCTGAATAACAGGATTCAGAGTCCGCACTTGACAATACAGACTGTCAATCTCTCCGAGCAGGTAACGGTACGTATCGATGTAATGAACACCTGTTTCGAAGATGAGAAATTGCTTCATCTCCTTGAAGTACGGCTGTACAGGGTATGGATTGTCTCCCCAGCCGTCTCCCGGCCGCATCGCCATGTAGGCGGAATAGACATGGCCCAGCATTCCGGCATCCATCATCGCCTTCATCTCCCGGTACCAAGCCTGCCAACGCCAATTCTCGTTAATCATCAAGGGTACGCCGCGTTGCTCACAGTACGCGACAAGTGCCTCACCCTCCTGCAAGGTAGGGGCAAGCGGCTTCTGACACAGGACGGGAAGCCCCAGGTCAGCTGTTAATCGGGTGTAATGGTAATGAGAATCCGGTGGTGTACATATGTCCACGAAATCGGGCTGCATCTCTCGGATCGCCGTATCCCAATCATCGAACGCCCGTATGCCGTATAGATCTGCGAGCTGCTGGGCATTCTCCATCGTAAGACTCAGCACAGCTGTAATTCGCGCGCCCTGTACCTCCTGCCATGCCTCAAGCTGAATATGGGCGAAGTGCCCCGCTCCAACGATGATGCCTGTAAGTGGCATATCGCTACACCCCGCTTTGCAAGGCGGCAGCTACCGCATCGCCTACCTGGGTCGTAGAGGAGGTACCGCCAATGTCAGCCGTGCGAATGTCCTTCTGACGTAATACCGTTCTGACCGCAGCATCAATACCTCGGGCCGCTTCCTTCAACACCGGATCGTGATGACGATCAGCCAGCCAGTCCAGCATCATCGAGCCCGACAATATCGTAGCGATCGGATTGGCTACATTCCTTCCCGCAATCGTGGGAGCCGAGCCATGAGAAGGCTGGAACAACGCGTGCTCATCACCGATATCCCCCGAGGGTGCCATACCGAGACCTCCGATCGTGGCCGAGGAGAGGTCGGAGATGATGTCAGCGAACATATTCTCCGCAACGACCACATCGTAGTGGTGAGGGCTTAGCACCTGATACAGCGTCATCGCGTCCACATAAGCATAGTCTTTGGATATTGCAGGATACTGCTCCGCCACCTCATCATACACACTCCGGAAATAGGCATACGAGCTGAGAACATTCGCCTTGTCGACACAGGTGACGATCGACTTGCCATCGGTCGGTCGTCCCGAACGCTTCTGGGCGAGCTCGAAGGCGAACCTCGTAATCTTGGTCACGCCCGTCCTCGTCATAATAATCGTATCGGTTGCGACCTCGCCGCGAACGTTGCAGCCTCCTGTGCGGGAGGCGTAGAGCCCTTCTACATTTTCACGAACGATGACATAATCGATGCCCTTGGAGACATCGCGCAGAGGGCTGGTGACCCCTTCATACAGCGTAACCGGTCGAACACCTGCGTACAGGTCAAGGCCGAACCGGAGACGGAAGATGACATCTCCATTCACCTCGCGACCGTCCGGATGTCTCGCCTCCGGCAGACCTATTGCCCCCATCAGTATAGCGTCAGCTTGCTTGCACACCTCATACTGATCGTCAGGCATCGTGACTCCGGTACGCAGGAATCTCTCGGCACCGCAGTCCAACGATTCATAGTTGAGCGTAAAGCCGTATTGACTCTGTGCTGCGTCCAATACCTTCAGCGCCTCTGCCGTTACCTCTGGTCCAATGCCATCGCCCGGTAGTACGGCAATATGGTAGTTGCTCATTAAGGTTGACCCCCTAGATGTTAAATATTCGTTGCGGATTCGTCACAAGAATACGCTCGAGGTCGGCATCCGACAGCCCGATCGATTGATACTTCACTAATTCGACCGGCAGGTTGCTGAGATGATCGGAGCCCATAATGATGCGTTCAGCACCTATGGCGCTGATCATCTTCACAACGGTGTAGGTCGGACACCAGGAAGGCTCGAGTATGATGTTGTCGCAATACTTCGCTGCCACGACTGCTTCATCCGTATACACGGCAAAGCCGGCATGGGCCAGCACGAAGGTAACGTCCGGGTACCTCTTGGCCGCGTCGATCAGAAGCGAAGGCAAGGAGAACGGATTGCCGATGCCGGTATGCACCAGAACAGGGACCCGGTATGCGGATGCCGTCTCATAGATTTTCTCGCAGCCTGCGGAGAGTGGAGAGATGTTGTGTCCGAGCGGATGCAGCTTCAGTGCAACGAAGCCATACTGCTCCATGCAGACAGCGGCCTCCGCCCGATACGCCTCCTCACTCAGCCAAGGATCGATGCTGGCCATCCCATATATGCGGCCGGGGTATTGCAGGCTCATCTCGTGAATCGCCTTATGAACGTCGGGTATCGATTCCAGTGTCGGCTGCGGCATGACCAGACTGGTATGAATTCCGTAGCCGTCCATCGCTTGAATGATCGCTTCGGGTGTTGTACCTACGCCGGAGAAGCGCGAAACGCCCAAATGCACATGAGTGTCAATCACTCCCGGACGCTTGCTGTGTATGGTCATATCCGAAGTCTCCTCTCAACTAAGCCGATCGTCTGTACCAAGAGCTGCTTGATTCACAAGCTCACCGATGCCCTCTACGCTGCACTTGATCGTATCCCCACGTCTGAACAGGTCCGCTCCTGCAGGCGCTCCAGAGAGAATGACATCCCCCGGATGCAGCGGCATCAGCTTCGTCAAGTAAGCAATGATGTCCGGAATCGATTCAATCATCCGCTCTGTACCGCTGCATTGCTTCAATTCGCCGTTCAGCTCGGAACGGATGACAGTACGCGTCAGGTCCAGCTCCGTCTCGATGTAAGGACCAAGCGGCGTGAAGGTCGGGAATACTTTGGACAAGGTCCAGTTCCCATTGGGATGAAAATACGAGGTCGCAGTGACGTCATTCGCGATCGTATAGCCGAACACGTAATCCAGCGCTTGCTCGGCTGTAACCCGGTAAGCCGATTTACCGATAACGACTGCGATCTCGGCTTCAAACTTAATTTCCGTAAGATCATCAGGAATGATCAACTGCTCGTTCGGTCCTACTACGGTCGAAGGCGGCTTGAAGAAGAAGGTGGGCATCTGCTGCCCAGCCTCCGGCTTAGCCTCACCTTGTGCTACATAGTTCAAGCCGATCCCGATGATCTGATTAGGTATGAGGGGAGCACCCAGCTTCACATGCTCCAGTGGATAGACGTCATCCGTGGGCAGCCACTGTCCCAGTATGCTTCCCTCTACGACCCGCAGCTTTCCTTCTTCTTCAAGTATTCCGAATTTCCACTGGCTTTCGTTGCCAACGCGAAAACGGGCGAATTTCATATACGATTGCTCCTTATCCGTTGGGCACGCTATACACCCAGCTTATTTCATGCGCTGTTGAATGAATGCGGCATCTCTTGTTAGGAGCTGTGACGCAGCAGGTTCAATGCCTTTGCCGTTCTGGGCAGCCACTTGATGAATGAACGAACCGAGGATATTGCCAGATGTCTTCTGCTGCCCCCTATCCAGAGCTGCTTGAGCAGATGTGAGCTTACTCATTAGACTGTTCATAAGGCTCGCTTCGATATGTCCCTGATCCGCTTCACGTTGAACATGCTTCATTAAGGTCGGGATATCGGTTGTTAGATGAAACGGTATCGTTGCCGTAGACTCATTGCCTGCATGGTCGACTGCAGTAAGATGCAAGGAATGCTCGCCAAGAGGCAGCGTCCACAGTGGCAATGGTTCATCATGCTCGAATGGCACCTCATTCACTGTAGCTGTGACATTGGCCACACCACTCATCGCGTCCGACGCCTGGATCGTTAACACCTCAGAGCTAAGCACAGTTTCGTTGGGCGCTATAGAAGCATGAATCACAGGCGGTTCCTGATCTACTGTCTCCAGGGAAAGCACCATGACAGAATCAGAGGTCGTGTTTACTGTCATTTCGTAGTAGCTTCCCTTGTCAACGAGCGCCCCTGTGTAGTTTTTCAGAGTCAAGGAATCCTTCATCATGGCTACATACGCATCATAATTGCTCGTAATCACCTGATTGGCTTCCGCGGTTTCTCCCCCCATACGAACAGGGTCGGAGATCACACCTGGCTTTTGCGCCTTGGGCTGAAGCGTTCCCGCGTTGTGCATATCGGTTTTCAACCGCTGATACACATCCGTCTCATCGGATAAGAGTGTATACGTAATCTTCGATTGATCGGACAAGCCCGGAGCAATATGCTTCGGAATATATACGGTGACATCTCCTGTAACCTTATTCGTTCTGTTCATATTGAAGGAGGACACCATCAGCAGATTCATTCCGCTATTTGCACCGAAGAAGCCTACTGCCTTATACTTCTGGGTTGCCGTATCGGTATGCTCAGGAATGCGCGTATGCAGCTCATAGGTCTGCGCCCCATTGGCATAGTCGAATATACTGAACAGCCAATATAGCGACGACAGGAAGGTGTACTTATTATTGTCAATATATACATCCTCGGTAGTGTTCCAATGATAGACCTGCTTCAGCCCCATCTCTAACAGGTTCATCAAAAAGTGAAAGTTGCCCGCTGCCCCTCTTGCTCCTTGCTCTCTAGTCGCAAGTCCAAATTCATTACTCCAGAACCAACCGTATTCATGTATTTCTAAGGGCAGATTACTCCCGTTTGCTGCGGCATCCTTTACCATCTGCACGGAATTTTTCAACTTCATCGCTTCGAGATCCGGGTCTTTGCTGGCCCCGCCCGCATATGTAGAAGCTGCGATCCAGTCGAACTTAAGACCCTTCTCCTTCGCGTAGGCGGCTACACTGGACATATGTCCACCAAAGTCCCCAAAGCCGTTATATGCACCAAAGCCAGCGCCTGGAAGCACTTTCATAACTCCCTTTGCTGTAGCTTCATAGAAGGCAAGGTACTGTTCAAGTGTCCCGGTAAATCTCTTATGATCATTCCCTTCTGTTGCGACTCGGAATGACCAAGTATTCACCAGCTCATAGCCATATAATCGCACGAGCTCCCGACACATCGCTTCGATGAAGTCTTCCCACTCCTGCAAATCCTTAGGAGGCGCATTCTGCCCGTACTGAGCGACACCTGGAGCTTCCGGGAAGGCATACGGTACGTTGTCAATCACGATACGTGGCTGGGTATAGCCGCTTTGAATATACGGATCGATCCTAATTTTCACATAGTTTTGGTCGTCCGGTACCCCTTCACCGAATCTGTACCGTATGTTTCCGGCTTCATCCCTGTAGGCCAGGTCATACTGCGACACCCCTTCAACACCTAGGTTTGTGCCGTAATAATTTTTCCCAGCCGGGTTCCATCCTCCCAAGAATCGTACAATGTTCAGATGATCGCCAAATATCGCTTCCATCTCGTATGGCCGGTTGATATATCTGAAGGTCACATCATCATCACTTGCAAACGTCTTGAATTCCCGAAGAGGGGCGCCAAGGTTCTCGCCAAGCGCCGGGTGATATCTCCAAAACGGGCTCAGTGTACCCAAATGGTGCTTGACTTCTGCGGGATGATTGTTGGAGGCTCCTTGCTCGGAGGCTACCGCAACTGACCAAGACCCCACTCCTGAACACAGCAGCGTGAAAGCTAGTAGTAGAGCACATGCTACCCTTACTAATCTCAACCTCATACACCGTCCTTCATCTATCGTCTATTTAGCTAAGCTCTTGCCCCCAGCTATGGCTTAACTATACTGACAGGCGCCCCATTCCGTAAATATCCGCTTTCGTTGCCGTAATCGAATGATTCAGCGCGCTACATAATCAGCCTTCCGCATAGCAAAACCCGCATCCTTGGACAGATACGGGTTATAATCGTATACGCGGGGCGTTCTCGCGAGCAGAGCGATCCTTACCAGAACAGCTCTGTATTCCCCCTTAATTTAGACAAGGCTTCTGTGAAGAAATAATCGCCATAAATAATCGGCGTGTTGATCCCGATGCCTGCAGGGTAATGGGAGGTGCCCTTCACGAGCAATGCTTCCTCCTCCGAATCCCATGCTCCATAATGCTCATAGAGCGACTTCACGATCCGCTCCGCCCACTCGAGGTACGTCCGCTTCTCCGATTCATCCACAAGCCTGCTGATCTCGATCAGCCCGCTCGCCGCGCAAGCCGCCGCTGTCGAGTCTCTCGGCATATCAGCCTCTATCGGCGCACGCAAATCCCAGTAAGGGACACAATCCTCTGGCAGACTGGCGATGAAGTAGTGCGCAGCCTTCTTCGCCGCCTGCAAATATCTGAGCTCGCCTGTATACCGATAGGACAAGGCGAAGCCATGAATCGCCCAGGATGCACCTCTGGACCAAGCTGAGTCTGGCGAATACCCCTGTCCGCCCATCGCGCCAACTCGTTCCCCCGTGTCCGGGTCAAAGCAGACGATATGATGCACAGAGCCGTCATCACGAAGATGCTCCTTCAGTACGGTATCTGCGTGGGCGATCGCGATGTGCTTGAACCTCGGGTCACCTGTCGTTTCAGATGCCCAATATAGAATAGGAAGATTCATCATGCAATCGATAATGACCCATCCTCTGTTGTCTCTGCCACCACCCTGCTTACTATTCCAAGCACGGATGAAGTTGCCTTTGATATTGAAGCGACCTGCCATATGGCTTGCCGCAATAAGCGCTCTTCGCTTGGATTCCTCATGATGAAGCAGCTTGTATTGCGCTACAGACGTTAAGCTCCACACGAAGCCTACATCATGATGCAGGTCATAGAAGCCATTCAATACGTGATCCAGGTCATTTTCGATAGCGATGGCAATATCCTTCAGCTGCTCATCCTTCGTCTCTCTATAGATGAGCCACAGCATCCCCGGCCAGAAGCCCTTGGTCCAGAAGCTGTTGTTGTTATCATAGACTCCGTTGCTGGAGAGGTGCGGATACGACACACCTATTCGCTTACTCGTCCTGCCCACCTTCTCCACGACCTGATTCCAGGCCTGGTCCATCCAATCCTTATGACTCATGTATGCCTCTCTCCTTCATCCGCACCGATTTACTATCCTTTCAAAGAACCAACCATGACACCCTTTACGAAAAATCTTTGCAAGTATGGATATACCATCAAGATCGGCAGGGTGGAAACCATGATGGTCGCATATTTGATCGTTTCACCAATCTGGAACAGGTCCGAGTTGGAGCCATTGGAGGACATGCTTTCTGTCGAATTGGAGATCAATATTTCCCGAATGACCAGCTGCAATGGATACAGATCTCTGTCCTTAATGAAAATAGAGGAATAGAACCAGCCGTTCCATTTGTCTACCGCGTAATACAGTGTCATAACGGCCATAATGGGTAACGATAACGGAAGAATGATGCGGAACAGGATGACCCAATGGCTTGCACCGTCCATCTTCGCCGCTTCCTCAAGACTGTCCGGTATCGATTGGAACGAAGTACGCATAATAATTAGATTGAACGTATTGATAGCAAACGGAATGATCGGCGCCCACAGCGTATCCAGCAGACCTACACCCTTTACAACGAGATAGAAGGGAACCAGACCGCCGTTAAAGAACATCGTGATGACGATGAAGATCATGAAGGGCTTATTCAGCATCACATTTTTACGTGACAACACATAAGCTCCAAGCGCTGTCATGAACAAGTTCAAAATAATACCGAACACAATGATAAACAACGTATTTCGGTAACCGGTCAAGATCGCTTTATTCGCGAATACACTTTTGTACGCCTCGAAGTTAATGCCCACAGGTCTCCACAAAATCCCTTGGTGGGCTACGATATACGACGCGTCGCTGATCGAAGCGAACGCTACATACACAAGAGGGTACAACGTAATGACGACCAGCATCGACAATACGACATAGATACATGCATCGAACAGACGCTCTAGCTTAGAGGTTTTTATTTTCAAGGCGCTTCCCTCCCCTACCACAGACTATTTTCGCTGAATTTCTTACTCAGACGGTTGGCTACTACTAAGAGGATCAGATTGATCACTGAATTGAAGAGTCCGACCGCTGCACTGAAGCTCCAGCCGAATTCGAGCAAGCCCTTCCGATAGACGAATGAAGAGATGACGTCGGCTGTATCATAGATGGCAGGGTTATAGAGCAAAATAATTTTCTCAAAGCCTACACCGAGCAGATGCCCGACGCGCAGAATAAGCATAACGACGATGGTCGGGATAATTCCAGGTATAGCGACACTCCATATTTGCCTGAACCTGCCTGCACCGTCGATGCGAGCAGCCTCGAATTGCTCCTGGTCCACATTCATCAGAGCAGCTAAGTAAATAATGGATTCCCAGCCTACCTTCTGCCAGATCTCCGATACAATATAGATGGTTCGGAACAGCTCCGGCTTCTGAAGCATCGCCTGTCCGTCTCCGCCCAATTGCGTAACGAAGCTGTTAATTAATCCGCCGCTGTTCGTAAAGTCCTTGATCATCCCGCATATGACGATAAGTGATATAAAGTGGGGCATATACGTAACGGACTGAACGATCGACCGAAACCGCTTATGTCTCACTTCATTAATTAATATCGCAAGTATAATAGGGGCTGGAAACTCAAAGCAGATCGAATATAAGCTGAGCACCAGCGTGTTCTTCAGAATACGCCAGAAGTAGTAGCTCTCGAAGAACGATTGAAATTGAGCCAAACCAACCCATTCACTCCCGAATACCCCTTTAATCGGAGAATACTCCTTGAAGGCAATAATGGCTCCGTACATAGGGCCGTACTGGAATATGATGTAGTAAGCAAGCACCGGGAGCATCATTACATACAGATACTTGTTTAGTACCAAATCCTTCATTAATCGCTTCATATACAACTGCCTGCTCGTCATGGGATTACCAGCGCTTTGTGGGGAAGCTACCTGCCTCATACAATCACCCCTCTTTTACTTGATGGCTCTTTCTCATAATCAGGTGGCGGCCTAGGCTGTCATCACGCTAAGCCGCCACCCGTGTACATTAGCGCTTATTGTAGCGCTCCAGTGCTGCGTTTTGGATCTCAAGCGCTCTTTCGAACTTCAACGTTTTAAGCTTCTCCATGTAGCTGTCGTAGCTCGATACAGGCTCGCTTCCGAGAATGATCTTCAAGGTCATTTCATTGACCAGCGTCTCTACATCGGTCATAATTTTCGCGAATTCCGTGCTTTCCTCAGGCGTCGGCGAGATCGGTGGCAGCTTCGTCTTGGCCGCTTCGGTCTTCCAGACCTTAACCGAATCCTTCTGGGCCGGCAGTACATTATATTGCTCGCTATAACGCTTATCTTGCACGAACGGACCGAAGTAATTGCCACGAATATGCAAGGACATCGCTTGAGCAGGAGCCAATTTATCCGGATTTTTCATCAGCAGATCCGTATAGGTCGGGTATCCATTCTCCATCTTGTAGCTGACGCCTTCAACGCCGAAGTTGAAGAACATTCGCCCTGCATCGCTGTAGCCGTAATCCAGCATTTTAACCGCAAGCTCCGCATTTTTGGACGTAGACGTAATCGCTGCAGTACCATTAAGTCCGAACGGGTTATCCCGATGCCCGAACTTAGGCGTGTCTCCTTTTTTCAATACAGGATACGGAGCCGGCACGAGTACGGCCTTAGGGTCCTTGGCCTTGAGCAGAGGTGTCCATTTACCAAGCTGTGCCCCCGCATTACCGATCGATGCACCTGTTGCGCCGCTCGTAATATTCGCATCTAACGTTTTGTTGTCTGTGGTGGCGATGTTCTTATCGAGAAGCCCCTCGGCATACCATTTGCTGAACGTCGCAAGGAACTCCTTGTACTGCGGCTGGGCAGGACCGTACTTCACCTGACCGTTATCCAGGTAGAACCCTTGGTTAATGCCGAATGCTCCGATGAAGGCCCCGTTCCCCAGATTGTACAATCTGCCATCACTGAAGAAGGAGAATGGTGCAGCAGCGCCCTTCTTTTCCTTGAACGCTTTCAAGACGGTATACCATTCATCAATCGTTGTCGGCATCTCGAGGCCCAGCTCATCCAGCCAGTCCTTGCGCACGATCGGCCCCTGGAATACTAATAAGGACTCATCTCCGCGAATAAATGGAAACCCATAATAGCTTCCTTTATCCGTCTTGACCATGCGGTCGATTTCCGGATTTTCCTTCAAATACTTCTTTAAATTCGGAGCATGCTTATCAATCAAATCGTTCAGCTTCAAAATATATCCATCCTGCATCGCTTTCTCAGGACCGCCCGGGAAGTTCATCCAGGAAAACTCAATAACATCCGGCAGCTCTCCAGAGGCGAGCATGACGTTGAGAGCCTCTCTCTCTTGGCCCATCGCAGGAGAGACGAACTTCAGATTCACACCGGTCTGTTTTTGCCATTCCTGGAAGAAGGGCACCTCATCTAAGGAGGATTTGATTCCAGCGAGATTGCTGTTGATGGCAGCCCAGTACACGAGCTTTTTATCCGTTTGGATCGGATAGGTTGTCGGACCGCTTGGGGTTGAGGACTCCTGACCTGGAGTCGCCTCCTCGTTTCCCTTTGAACACGCCACCGTCAAGCTGCTTAGAATCATCACTGCTGCGATTCCTGTAACCAACGCTTTTTTCTGTTTCTTTTTCACTGTACCCATCAACCTCCCGTTTATACGATCAGAGTGTTTAACGACTCCACACCGCAAGTATAAGGGACGATATTTACGAGCGTATATGGACAGTTTGGGGAATCCGATGTGCAAAATCTGAAATGAAGCATGCAATTCCCGAGTCTCCATCAGCAAAAAACGCTCACGACATTGACGGTAAGAAATATACCGACAAAAATGCGTGAGCGCCTATATCTTAGATCAATTTACCCATTAATTCCCTGTCTGAAAATCATACTCATGAATCTCGCTTGTCGCTCCTGCCGTTGCAGGCTTCTCTTGAACAAATGCCGAGATAATCCCGTCCTGCTTCCAACGCAGATAATCAACAGATGGTGCTACACTATCCATGCTGACATTGTTATAAATGACTCCCCAGTCTGACCAGTTGGTAGCCTCCGTAGCCGCAGCAATTCGGAAGCGGTCTCCTTGACTGAAAATCATGTAGGCGTTGTAGTTGTTATCGACTAATATGGAGGACCGACTGCCTAACGGCACAGAGCCCATCACATTTTTATGCCACACTTTATCCGTCCCGCGCCAGTAGTGTGTGTACTTAGCATCGGCTCTTGCAGAGCTCCAGTCCGCATAATTCGGATTGCCCTCAGGAGCATGAGACGTTATGACATGCACGCGACCCTTATTATCGACATACGTGTACCCATGATTCAGCAAGCCGTGATTCTGGTTGATCGTCCACACCTTCAATCCGGAGGTCGTAATGCTCATCGGATTGCTGCCTACTGTCGCGACAGTAGCTCCGCTGTTGTTTTTCCACGTAACACCATAATCTTCGCTGTACGCGAACATAATATCGTGGTTGCTCATCGCATCAGGTGTCTCACGCCAAGCCCACGTTAAGTATAGCTTGTTGTTGTAATATTGTGGACGGTCGAGATACGCGTTACGGTCTGTAGATCCATTGTAAGTACCCGACTTGGAGATGATGACGCCATTCTTCGTCCACGCGTGAGTCGTGTTCCCATTGTACGTGTACAGAATCGTATCCCCGTTACCCGAGCCGCCATCTCTGCGGATGAATTGAAGGTTACCGTTCGGCACGTCAATGAATCGAGGATACGTGACCTTCGTTTCCGTCTGCCCTGGGATTAATTGAGACTTGACGGGACCGAACAAATTGGTGCTCCAGGCCACCGTATCCGGATTGTTCGCTACCCCCTGCTGAGACACTCTGTAGTGCAAATCGTTAGCATGATGGTCAAAGGCCAAGTGAATGGTACCATCCGCTCTGCTTATGCCGATCACCGCCGTATTATGTGTATCCGTGGATGTAAACTCGTAATCCGTGAATGTAATGACACTCCACCCCGACTTGGGAGAGAGCTTGCGTCTTGCCACATTGACGTAGCTTTTTCCATTACTCTCCTTGCTGTAATACACCGCATACTGATAGTTATTATGGCTTACCATCATATCCTGCGCATGTATGGCACTGTTTGGATTTAATCCGAATTTGCCTGTTGCAAAATTGTGTCCCTGGGAATCAATAATTTGATCATTGATTTTGGTCACACTTACGCCCGTTACAGCGTGTGCCGTGTCACTTGAATAGAGAAAGACAGACAAGACCATGGCCATCACCAGCACAATAGCTATCCCATTTTTCATCATCACTTAGCAAGCCTCCCACATTTTTTTTATCCAGTCCCCATACCACTAGATGCATGATTCAGCTCCTTAATCGTTCACTGCTCCCCTCCTTTACCTAGACCAATTGTAGCAAGCTCACTTAAGTCCCACATTATTGCTACAATCCCAGATTATCACTTGTTTGGCTGGGAAATAAATAATCACTTCGACGATTATGCGAGCGCGATCAACGCTCAGATCAATGATTACTGCAGCAACATAGGCTAACTCGTGATCTTCCGCTCGCTGCTGCTGTTCCGGTGTCTGTATTCGCCTGGAGTCATACCGACCACTCGTTTAAACGTGCGAATAAAGTTTTGCGAATTATTGTACTGGAGCTCTTCGGCAATTTCGGATATTTTCAGGTATGTCGAGCTTAATAGCTCCTTTGCCTTTTCCATTCGGTATGTAAGGACGTAGTCTGAGAAATTGCAGCCCATCGCTTCTTTGAACAAATGACTGAACTCCGAATTCGATACCGATAGCCTTCCTGCTACAAGCGGCTGAGATAAATCCTCGTTGTAATGGTCATGTATATAGTCCAATGCTCGTTGCACGATATCCAAGTGTTGTCGGTTATAACGATCAGACATAACATTCACGACCTTCGGATACACCTCGTTCTCCAGCCAATGGATCATATGGTGCAAGGAACGGAGCTCCGTCAATTTGCAATACAGATTATATCCGAATAACGAGGCTGCTTTCTTCGAGTCCGCTTCGTGAGCGATCTTCAATGCTCCGGCAATCAGCTGCATAAAGCCCTGTATCGTGAGCTGATAGTTTAGATGCCCCGTACGCTGCAGCAAATGGTCATAGAGCAACTTCAAATGCTCCCGAGCCTGCCCGAGGTTAGCCAGCTTTAGAGCGGCGGTAATATGTTTGTCAGCCTCCATAAAGACATCATAATCGCCGGCATTCGTATTCAGTCGCTCGATGAACAACACCTTGCCGCCGCCTTCCACGAGCTGGTATTGCAGAGCCTCCTGCGCTTCTTGATACGAAGCATGGATGTTATGAAGCCCTTGGTGAGCTCGGCCGACACCAAGAGTAATCATGATGCTCAATGCTTGCTCCACAGCCGCTCGTATTTCCTCCGCAAGCAGGAGCATATTCGATTGAATGTGCTCCACGGATTGAGAGGCCGTACCGGACTCGCATACTGCTAATAGCTGAGTACCCTTCACTCGGAATACCCACCCTTCAGCCGTCCGGTGCATGATTTCAGAGCTTATATTGATGACAGCATATGTGAATAAATATACGTCCTTGTTCGTCTGTCCTCGAATGCCACGGAGCTCCATACACATCACCGTGTAATAGGAGCAGGTTGAAGCCATGCCGTAATAGGCTGCCTGCTCTGACAGGTGGTCCAGATCTTGCTCATGATGAAGTAAGCTTTGAATAAAGCTCTGCTTCAGCAGAGGCATCGAGGACTTGAATTGCTGCTCCAGCGTATCGTTCCTCACCTGCAAGGCGTGAATGTCATGCCCATGCAGCATGAATTCATCCTGTCTGGCGTATCGATACGATAGCACGAGCGCCGCGACAAGGCTGACAATAATCATTACACCGGCAGATAGTGATACGGTCATCGAGCTCATCATCGGACTAGCTCACAAGAGGTGGTCTACACCTTGTACTGGCCTCATAAGTCATCCTCGCTCCTCCTGTCGCATGACCGCCCAAGCGAATCTCTGTATTTCCCCGGAGTCACTCCCTCATACTTCTTGAAGGCTCTTATGAAGGTCGTCGCTTCCGAGTAGCCGACCTGCATCCCTACCTCCTTAATTCCAAGCTGCTGCTCTTCGATCAGCCTTTTCGCTTGCTGAATTCGGTATTTATTAATATACTCGAGTATCCCTTCTCCCGTACGCTGCTTGAACAGCTTCGACACGTAGGTCGGACTCATCTCTACCACTTCACCGATCATCGATACATTCAAGTTGATATTGCTGTAATTTCTCTCGATATAGGTGACCACCTCCATGACGAGACCTTGCACAGCCCTCTGACGATTGTCTGCAATCTGTCCTTCACGTCTTGAGAATGTAGCCCGGCATATCGTATTGACTGTATCAATAAGCTGCTCCTTCATCTCCTGAATCGTTGCACTGTTCATCATTTGTTCGATCGTGCTCGTTGCACTCAAGCTTGATTGTTCCTCATCATCCATCTCGTTAATCGTCTTGACTAACGTACTTGCCAGATCGAACATCAGACATTTAACCAAGGGAAGGGATAGTAACGGGTTGCTGCAGTTCTGATCGATAATATCGTTCAGCGTGCTTACAGCCAGCTCCGAGTTGCCTGTCTTCACAGCATTAATAAGCTTCTGCTCAACGGATAGCGGATAATGATACGTCTTATGCTGCTCCATGTGAGGCTCCGAGCGGATCTGATCATACGTAATGATCTCTCTGCGTCCCATCACCAGCTTATAGTCCATTGCGTCTAAGGCGTTCAGATACGCTTGATGGATTCCGGACAGGGAGCGATGTATCGAGCTGATCGATATGGTCATATGAATCTGATACGAGCGGTGCAAGAAGGTCTGTGCTTCCTGCGCAATACGCATCAATTCCTCCATTCTCCGATCTTCTGAGGATTGCGAGAAATTCACTAGGCACGCTAGCATATCCTCGCTTTCGACCACATATCCAGTATGCTTCTGCCTTACCAATTCCTCCACAACATTCGACACAATAAATTGAAGCATTTGCTGCTGCTCATACGGCTGCATCCAGTCGATTTTATTGTAGAACTCCTCTGTTTCCTCAATGAGAAATAGCATCACCGCAAAGTCATCGCTTCTGAAGCTTATATCATACGTAGTCATGGCGTCTTCCACCTGCACCTTGGAGTCCGGCTTCCCCTTAAGAAGACGGGTGACCGCATGGGAGCGAAGCACATGACGGCTCTGCTTCATATGGACCAGCATATCGTCCATCGTCCGATACGTCTGGTTCAGGCTCTGTTCAATGAATGCAAACTCGTTGCCTACACGCTGTGACGAAGGATGGACCGCATTCTCTGTCACCTTCTGCAGCAGACGACGAATCGGACCGTAGTTGCGTCTCAGAAGCAGCAGCGCCAAGATGATGCCCACGACTAGACTGATCACGAAGCTCGCGTA
This sequence comes from Paenibacillus sp. YYML68, assembly GCF_027923405.1. Lineage (NCBI taxonomy): Bacteria > Bacillati > Bacillota > Bacilli > Caryophanales > Paenibacillaceae > Paenibacillus > Paenibacillus sp. YYML68. Next base: position 5,006,314 of record NZ_BQYI01000001.1, read on the forward strand.
GGTCAGATTACGAACCTTCTCCGCCTTCTCCCACAGCAATCGACTAGGAACCATCGTAATGTATGTGCTCTTAGTCAGAGCTGACTTCGTGTAGAACACCTCGTAGCTCTGCCCCTCGACCTCCAAGCTGACATAACCGGAGTCTGCAGACAACTGCTCCAGCTTTAGATTGTCTAAGAACGTATTGGATGTGCTGTCACTCGATAGTAAGATCTCGTGATGGTTATTAACGATGAATACGTTCCCTTCATTCAACAATTGAACCTTCCGAATCGCCTGAACAAATCGGGACTGGTCGATCATCACCACACTCATACCGATCGACCGACCAGCCTTTGACCCCAAAAAGCTCTGCAAATAAGCGATGGCTGCCTCGCCGTTCGATCTCTGAACAGCTGTAAAGCCCTGCAACGGACCTTGATTCATCAAGGAGGTCCATTCCTCATAAGAGAATGCTTCGTTCTGATGCTCGAACTGATAAGCCATCCGCGACTCATTAACAACACCTGGAAATATGACCATCTGAGGAGCTGTGAGGTATATATAGAACTGGTCAATTTCGAAGTACGACGATTTATATCGTGCTAATTGCTGCGCAACCAGGAAGGAATCATAGCTGAAGCTCTTCTGGGCTACGTCTTGATGATTGTAGCTCAGCATATTCTGCACATTATGATCCCAAGTGATCTGGTAGCTTAACCGCTTCATACTCTCCAGCTGATTATCCACCACTTCCTGCAGCTGCATAAGTAACGACGAGTAAGCCTTCTGTGTTTCGTGAGTAAGCGATTTGGAAAACTGCTGATACACAAAAAGACTAACTACAATCGGCAGCAAGAGCACGATCAAGTATGAGAAAAACCATGTTAGAATCACACTTTGCTTGCGCGTTCTTCTCATGAACCAGCCTCTCCTCCTCTAGCAGACTATACGAATTGCAGCGTTGTCTCGGCACTCTCGATATATCCGATGCGAATGGCTCTAGCTCGTATTTGGGTAGCACCCTCCGGTACACGGATGGGTCCGGTGTACAAGCTCCACCCCGTATCTCCATCATCATGGAGCTTATAGGCGATCGATGCCCCTTGCGTACTGCAATGCAGTTGAAGTAGTGCGGGTCTAGGAATAGTCCCTTCCTCCAACGCATGTGATGCACTGCTTCCCGCATCGATTCGAATGAACCGCGGCTTCGCTGTGTGGGGCTGCAGACCGTTCGGCCACATCTGTGCAACCATCTCCGTCTCCGGCACCTCGCCGAAACGATCATAGGCTGCTCGCCATTGCTCCAGAGCTTCCCTCATTCGATGGAGCTCCTCGGTGTATTCCGGCAGGTGTGCCAGGTTGGCTTGCTCATAGGGATCTAGCTCACAATCGTACAGCTCTTCGACGGGACGGCCTGAACCAAAGAAGCGAGCAGCTGTCCCTTCTAATTTCCCTTCCTCCAGCAGCCGCCACAATTCCATCTGAATCGGATGTTGATTGAGATATGGAATCCACAGCTGATAAGACAGATTGGGTTCATAGTTACGAATATACTTGTATCTCTTGTCGCGAACGGCCCTCACCATATCGTACGATTCATCGTACCGATCACGCGTAGCAAATACGTACGATCTCTTGTTCGGATTGTCGCTAAGAAAATGACGTCCCTGTAGATGAGCAGGAGGACGAGCATCTGCAAGATGCAACACGGTCGGGGCCAAATCCACCAAGCTCACCAACTGGTCATCCACTGTACCGGGGAGTATGTGGCCTGGCCAGCGAACAATGAGCGGCACCCGAATACCGGCGTCATACGTCCACCGCTTCGCCCGGGGAAGACCTTCACCATGATCACTCCACAGCATCACTACCGTATTGTCCGACAAGCCATCCTCCTCCAGCTGCTGCAGGATCGCACCTACGTAGGCATCCGCTTCGGCTATATTGTCGTAATGACGTGCCACCGCTTCACGAGCCTTTAACGTATCAGGCAAGTACGGAGGGAGCACGACCTCAGCAGGCTTCGTCTTTAGCTCCTCGTCTTCCTTCGGCCACATCTTGCTCTCATGGGTGACAGTCGTATTAAACACGGCAAAAAACGGCTGATCCGCACTCCGATTTCTCCAATGTCCTTCCGGTCCGCATTCGTCCCAAGCCGTTATTGGCGGCTTGAACTGATAATCCGTCTTGACATTGTTCGTACAGTAGTAGCCCTGTGCCCGCAAATATTCAGTAAACACCTTAACATAAGGAGGCGGCACGATCTCATAAGGCGTAGGAAGCTCCGGTGTGTCCAGATTCGTATGAGTCGTTCGCATATGGTGTCCACCAATAGATGTAGCATACATCCCTGTCACGACTGCGCACCGACTCGGCGCACACACCCCCGCTGTTGCAAACGTATTCGGATAGCGGCACCCTTCTCTAGCAAGCCTGTCAATGTTAGGGGTCCTGGCAACAGGATCCCCGTAGCAACCAAACCGTGGACTCGTATCCTCTAGCGATATCCACAATATGTTTAATCGACCTTGATTCATCTCATTGCACCTCAACCTTGTTAGCGAAAATGGTATCACTTCGTGTGCTGCCAACGAACACAGCGTCTTCATCTACTTCAAAAATTCCTTGTATCCCTCCGCAAAAATACAGCGCTTACATGATTCTCCGTCACTTATAAACGAGCATGGGTAAATCCATCCTCACCTACACCGAATTATAGGGACTGATCGTTGGCATGAACATAATCTTCCCCTGATGCTTGGCCTTCTCGCCGCGCAACCTCCTTCTCAGGAGATTGCGCGGCGATAGCCAGTACGTCTCTAGCTGCCTTGCCTACTTTGAGCGTTACTTCGTTGCTTTCCAGCGATCATACGCCTTCTGATAAATACCCACATATTCATCAACGTTCATTTTCTTCAGCGTGGCGATATAAGCATCCCAGTTATCGAAGCTCTCTTTGTCCAGTATAAGCTTCGCTTCCATCTGAGCGATGTAGTTCATGAGATCGTTCTTCAGAATGTTCGCACGGTTCTCCTCTTCTTCTGTCAGGAAGAGCAGCGGCATGGCATCCTTCGCATACTGCGTCAATTGCTCGGCTTGCTTGTTCAAGATATTGTTCACGAGGTCCACTTGCTTGTAGTTCAGCTCCATGCGCTTCAATATTGGGATCATTGCCCCGGCATCCGGTGTATTTCTAGCACGGAAATCTTCCTTGTTCATACCTTCAGGCGTGATTCGGTCCCATTGTGTTTTACCTTCATCCAGCCACTTCCAGCTCTTGCCTTCAACTCCTTGGTTACCAAGCATAAAGCCCTCTGGTGTATACAAGTAGTCGATCCAGCGGATCATCGCTTCGGGATGCTTATTGTTCTTCGTAATGGCGAACGTTCCCAGATGAATATTCGGACGAGGTGTCAGCACCTTCTCCTTATTGATTGGACTTGTCAGAGGCAGGACCAACGGGTATTTCGCATTGTCCTCCGGCTTCTCCACCTTGAACACCGAGAACGGCGCGGCGTGGAACGTCATACCAATCTTATTATCTTGTCCCTTGGCCTTCAGCTGCTGATCCGTATGTGTGAAGATCTCCGGGTCCAGAAGCTTCTCTTGATGCAGCGTCTTCATGTACTTCAGGAATTCCTTGTAGCCCTCCGTCATGAACGCAGCACTAACCTTATCCCCCGTCACCTGCAAGCGGGATTGATTGTTCCGATCCTCCAATGCACCGAACGCCGGCATAATATACGTTCTAGCCATATTCAATGAATCGTTCTTGGCATTGAGGAACGACAACGGAAGCTCATCCTTCTTCCCGTTCTTGTTCGGGTCCTCATCGCGGAAGCGCTTTAACAAAACAAGAAGCTCATCTGTTGTTTCCGGCACCTTAGGATTCCCCAATGCTTCCATCCAATTCGCGTTCAAGTACGTACGGAAGAACATCAGATCACGATTAATGTCTGTGACTTGCGGCAGGGCATAGATATGACCGTCCGGTGCTGTGATGGCTCTTCGGATCGAAGGATTCTTATCCAGCATGGCTTTCAGATTAGGAGCATGCTGATCAATGAGACCCTCAAGCGGGATCAACAATCCCTGCTTGCCATAGTTGATTTGATCAAACGATGTCAGCTGTCCAGCAAAAAACACGTCAGGCAAATTATCGCTGGCAAAAGCAAGGTTTTTCTTTTCCGGATATATTTTGGCGTCGGGCGTATCGAACTCAAAATACACGTTCGTCATTCTGCCCATTTCCTCAAAGAACATCATCTGATCCCAAGGGCCCTGATTCGCTCCCTTCGAGCCCATCAGCTTTAAGGTCACCTTCTCATCAACAATAGGGAAGCCCGTAGCGTTGAAGTTCTTTGGGGCTGCTTGATCCCAAGGCTTCGTTTCAGCAGAATCCTTGGATGAACAAGCCGCGGCCGCACCTGTCATCATCGTGACAGCCAGTAACAACGATATTTTTCTCATATTCGACAACACCCCTTCTATTTAATTTCCCTCTAGGTAAGCAGGCGACGTCTATACTATACCCCCAATGAACCGATTAAGAAAATAGCTGCTTACCAGCCTATACTCTAATCATGCACGGACGCTACGATTCCATAGAGCCTGTGCTGTACACGGGAGCAAGACGTCGCATGCTCCTTTCATGCGCAATATCCGTTTGCCGAGCTGGAGGCTACAGGGCTACCGTTCTTACCAGGACCGTCCCATCCACCAGATGAATGACCGCTTTCCATTCCTTGTCCTCCGGGCTCACGAGCACCGCATCCTGCTGCCAATTTTTAATATAGTGAACGGAGAACGGCTCATCATGACACGTATAGTACAATTGTCCATTGCGGAAGAATTCAACGTAATCGATCTTCTCCGGGTACAGACTCGCTAAGCGAATCCAGCGCTTCCCCTCATATTCCAGGCCCGGCTCCATACCTTGAAGATAGAATTGCTCTTCCTGCGGAATCGGCGGCAACGCTATGCCCAGCCCCGCTGCCATACGGTGTGCGAAGAACTGATCCTCTCCGCGAGTAATGCTCCAGTCGGCCGGCACCTCCTGCTTCGTGAAGTTATTATAATATCCCCACGACGAGCCGGTACGGAAGGCTACCTCCAGCTTACTGATCGCCTGCGAATCTTCATTGCACACCACTGGCTTGCCGGGCGCCCATGCCCTCACTTGACGAATATGGTTGTAATATTCCTGACGGCTCAGCCAGTTGCCATGGATGAGTATAACGTCACTTTCCTTACATACCTCTTCATTAATATATCTGCCTAGCCCGCTGCACCCCACCGGCATTCCGCCGGACTCCGAACGGGCGATCTCCAGCAGCGCCACCATACCTTCGCTTGAGGCGATTAGAGGGTGATCTCGCGCAATATTATGCTCATTACATACTTCAATTATGACATTCGTATATCCGCCCTCTCTCAGGAACCGGGATGCCGTCCGAACGGCATTCAGCACGACTCGGCCATCCTTCAGCCTCGGGGTCTGTCCGGTATAGAAGTAGCTGACAATGACCACCATACCAAGCTCATCCGCTGCTCGGATCAGACGGTCCATGCGATCGGCATAAGCCGGGTCCAAGCTCCTACCATCCTCCGAGAAGGGGTTGTTATCAATGGTGTTGTTGTTCACTGTAAAGCACGGGCCGCCTCCTTGGAAGCTTACGGTGAATGCCCGTAGTCCTGCTGCATACCACTGGGGCAGTGCAGCAATGAGATCGTTCGTATTGCGATCCGGATCGAAGCTGCGCCCGAATCGGTTGAAGCGTTCAGGGGCAGCCTTGTCGTCGAAGACGCCTTGAATGAACCTCGCGTTCATGAGCAGCCCGTGCACATTCGGCTTACTGCCTTCAATCTCGGAGTAGGTCTTCTTGCCGTTAATGACAAAATGCTCCCCTTCAATCGTCAGCACCGTTTTTCCCATTTCGCACACCTCCATCTGCGATGATCTAAAATTTTGTTCGAAACAGTGCGCTTTGATTGATTTCAAAGCTTCGCTCATATCCAGGAATATGTGGAATACTTGCAGGCGGGTCCTGGAACAGCAATAGCGAATCGGGGCCCGGAGGCAGCTGCTGAGGCTCATACCGCTTCCAATCGTCACCGTCGATCATCGATGTGCAGCCATCCTTCCTCAGCAGCTCAAGCAGCTGGCGCTTCATCAGATCAGCTTGATCCTTGTACATCGGATTATTGAAGTAATTGTGTGTTTCTTCCGGATCGACCTGCAGATCGAACAGCCACTCCTTGTTATCCGGTGCTGAGTAGATATATTTATAACGCTCGGTAACAGCCATATACACACCGAACTCATTGCGATTGTATTGAGCAATCGTCAGCTCCCGCTGCTCCTTGCCCTCGGCAATATCGAGCAAGCTTCGGCCGCTGTAATCCTCTTGCGGCTCAATCTGTGCCGCTTGCAGGAATGTAGGCAGTACATCCACCAGACTTACAGGGACATTGCAGCGCTCGTTCCCCTTCGTTCGATCTGGATCGACCACAAGGAGTGGAATGCGTGCCGCCGAATCCAGGAAGCTGCGCTTGCCCACACTGTTGTAATCCCCCAGCAGCTCGGCATGGTCGGAGGAGAACACGATCAGCGTATCCTTCAGCAGCCCATGCTCTTCCATATAGGCGAGCAGACGTCCAATCTGATAATCGATGAAGGAGATCGTGCAATAATAGGCGGCCTTCATCGTCCGCATCAGATGATCGTCCACACCTTGATCACGGTATTTATATCGATTCTGGAATCGATTCCAGTAAGTCAGCAGCTCCTCACCGTTCATCGGACGCTTAGGGAGCGGCATCTCCGGCCCCCGATACAGCTTGTTCCAAGGAGTAGGCGTCTCGAAGGGCGGGTGTGGCTTAATAAAGCTGCTCATCAGCAGGAACGGGCGGTCTTGGTCTCTTCGCTCTAAGAAATCGATACTGCGATCGACGACCCACGTCGTATTGTGCAAATGTGCCGGAAGCTGGGACGGCTGAGGAATATAGTACATCTCGCTGCGGATTCCTTGCGGATCATGCACATGCTCATACCCGTTCTGATTGAGGAACCGCTTGAAATCATCCTCGCCTCCTCCCTCCTCGCTAATATCGCGGGATTCGAAGCCCCAGAGCGCCTCCGCTCCCTGATCCGCAAATGTAAAATGCATTTTGCCAACTCCATGAGTCTGATAGCCGTTCTGTGACAAAATCTCCATGAAGCTGCGCCGACCGTCCGGCATTCTCTCATTCGCTGTACAATCAGTACGGTGCGGCAGCTGTCCTGTCATCAAGGCATACCGCGCCGGTACACATACCGGACACGACGTATACGCTCTTGTGAAGGTAACTCCTGACTCGACTAACCGATTCAACGCAGGTGTCTTGATAATCGGATTGCCATGAGCCTCAATGGTGTCATATCGCTGCTGATCCGTGAATAGAAACAAAATGTTTTTACGTGACATCGTCGCTCTCCTCCACCTATGCTCTTATTTGCATGAATACATGAATTGATATTCGCCTGATCCTACTTCCAGCTGCACACCCGCTTCCGTCTGCACGGCCGAGCGGACGCCTTCCGCAGTCATCGCCGGCACGCCGGATTCCTCCACCCGATCGAGCACCGCACCTGGCAGTATCACCGTCGCCCCTGTGTTAGGCGGTATCGTCACCTTCACCGAGATCGCGCCATTCTCTTGGCGTTCCCAGCCTGCTGCCACTACTCCGTACATCGAGCAATAGGAGGCCTGGGCATAATCGATGGCATCCGTAAGCTGCGGTGCAATACGCGACTTCTTGTAGCCCGGGTATTCTTCGTCCGTGTCGAGGCCAGCTGCAACCCGGTATAACCACTCGCCGATCGATCCGTATGCATAATGGTTGTAGGAGTTCATCGGATCGGTGCATAACGAGCCATCCGGCTGAATACCGTCCCAATGCTCCCAGATCGTGGTTGCCCCCTTCGTAATCGGGTACAGCCATGAAGGGTACTCCTTCTGCAGAACAAGCTTATAAGCAAGCTCCGTATAGCCGTGCTTCGACAGCGCCAGACACAGATAGGGCGTGCCGACGAAGCCTGTTGTCAATCGATTGTGATTCTCCTCTACGTATCGGGCCAGAATCGACGCAGCTCGCTCCCGGTCGGTATCCTCCAATAGATCGAACATGAGTGCCAGCACGTACGCTGTTTGCGTCGGCGAAGCGACCCTTCCGTTCGGAGTGACGAATTCCTTGCGGAATTCCCGGGCCACCTGAGCACTCAGCTCCGTATAGCGAGCCGCGTCCTCCTGCTTGCCCAGCACATGGGCTGCCTTCGCTACGAGAGACGAGGAGTACGCATAGAAGGCGGTAGCGATCAAGTCCTTCGGAGTCGCTCCCATACGGGTACCCTTCGGTGCATCCATAGCAAGCCAATCGCCAAAGTGGAAGCCTGTATTCCACAAGTATTCGTGATCGCCTTGCGAGCGAATGTATTCGACCCAGCGGACCATACTATCATACTGCTGCTCCAGCACTCGCCGATCCCCATATCGCTCGTACAGAACCCAAGGGCAGATTACCGCCGCATCCCCCCATGCTGATGAGGAATGCTGTCCCCGCAGAATATCAGGAATTACGAAGGGTACCCCTCCATCCGGAAGCTGGTCCGCCGCGAGATCCTTCAGCCATTTGGTAAAGAACGTAGCGACGTTCATATTGAACGCGGCGGTACGAATGAACACTTGAGCGTCCCCCGTCCAGCCTAATCGTTCATCGCGCTGAGGACAGTCCGTCGGTATGTCGAGAAAGTTCCCCTTCTGTCCCCATACGATATTGCGCTGCAGCTGATTGACCATTTCATCCGAGCATTCAAAGCTGCCTGTCTGATCCATGTCACTGTATATGACCTGAGCGACGACGCTTGACGCGACAAGCTCATGAGGAATACCTTCAACTTGAATATAGCGGAAGCCCTGGAATGAGAAATACGGACAATAACGTTCGACTCCGCCTCCTCTGCAAATGTAGGTAATCGTTTGCTTCGCCGTACGCAGATTGCTCGTATAGAAGTTACCAGCCTCATCCAGCACCTCCGCATGACGCAATGTAATCGTATGCCCTTCCTCCGCCTCGACGGTAAGCTTCACCCAACCAACCAGGTTCTGTCCAAAATCAACGACCGTCTCACCGTTCGGAGTGCGCAGCACGTCAACAGGTGTGAGCTCCTCCACGACACGAACCGCCTCGCCCTCCTGCGCAATTAACGTGTCGAAGCCGTGCTCCAGCAGTGATACGTCTGTCCACTGGCTATCATCGAACCCGATACGACTCCAGCCATCCTGCTCAAGCCGGGCATCATAGACCTCCCCATGATACAGCTCGGACATGAGCAATGGACCTGCACTAGCCTTCCAGGAACGATCCGAGACGATCACATCCTCCGTTCCGTCCTCGTACTGCACATGCAGCTGCACGAGAGCAGCCCGCTGGCTGCCATACAGGTCGCTTGAGCCCTTCCAGCCCAAATTCCCCTTGTACCAGCCGTTACCCAGCATCACACCTAACGCATTCTCACCGCTCGCAAGCAGCCTCGTGACATCGTAGGTCTGGTATTGCAGCCTCTTGCTGTAGCTCGTCCAGCCGGGAGTAAATAAGGTATCATCGGCCTTCTCTCCGTTCACGAACAGCTGATACACCCCAAGGCTAGTCGCATAGATGCGTGCAGCGACAATGCCTTCACGCAGTGTGAATGGCTTACGCATATACGGACACGCCTCCGGCTGCTCGCAGCTTGCTGTAATCCATGCAGCCGTCCACTCGCTAGAGTCCAGCAGCGCGGTCTCCCAATAGACTTCCTCGCTCCAGTCTGACTCGACGTCGTCTTGATCCCATACCTTCACACGAGCCTCGTAACGCGTCCTTGATGTGAACGCAGGACCTTCATAGGGAACATGAACGGATTGATTAGACACGATCTTACCCGTATCCCACCATACGTCCCCTCCTGCTGATACAATCAGCCTATAGGCAGATTGCTGCGCGGCTCTGTATGGTGCATGCAGCTTCCAGCTCAATCGGGGACTACGCTCATCCATGCCGAGTCGGTGGACCTTGTATTCACAGCGCAAATCATACGGCTTCATACCGATCTTCACTTCCACCATCTCACACCTCTTTAGGTTGTAATGATTACTACTAAGTAACTCAGCTCACTGGCACTACGTTCAGCACAACCGATTCATACTGCTTCGAGCTCGTTCCCACCATGATCTTGAACTCCCCAGGCTCTACGATCGTCTCGTACTGTTCATCCGTAAAGCTCAGCATGGAGGGCTCGATGAGGAAGGACACCGTCTTCGTTTCACCCGGCTGCAGTGTAATTCGCTTGAAGCCCTTCAACTCCTGAATAGGCCTTGTCACCGAGCTCACCAGATCCGTGATATACAGCTGCACGACTTCGTCCCCGGCTACCTCACCCGTATTGCTTACATCGATAGATACGGTAACCGTCCCCTCCACGGTCATCGAGCTCGAGCTCAATTGCAGATGACGATATTCGAAGGTTGTGTAGCTTAAGCCGGAACCGAACACGAACAAGGGCTCATCATGCTCCACGAATAAATATTTTTTGAATAATCCGGTCGGTTTTTGTGAATAGTATACCGGCAGCTGGCCGACTGAACGCGGGAATGTGATAGGCAGCTTCCCGCTAGGATTCACATCGCCGAACAGCACATCCGCTACTGTATGGCCCGTCTCTTCCCCCAGATACCATCCTTCCAATATGGCCGGAACGTTCTGTGCGATGTAGTTAATCGTAAGCGGACTACCGTTAATAAGAATGACGACAGTCGGTGTTCCTGTCTCCACGATTCGCTTCACGAGCTCATCCTGGGACCCCGGTAGATTCAGGTCAGCCCGATCCCCCCGATCATCATTGAAAAATATCGCTTCCCGGCTCGTTAATGTGTTGCCGCCCACGCAGACGACCGCTACTTCACTTTCCTTAGCCACCTGCACCGCTTCCTCAATCCAAGCCACATTCTCATCTAGCGAGCGCAGCTGCGGATTGTTTAAGCGTCGATCCAGCTCCGTCTCCCCGCCATCGTCCTTGCCTTTAATAATGTCACAGCCTTTGGCATACACGACCTCCAGCTGCCCCTTCGTTTTGGCTATAATGCCATCGAGAATGCTAATTCCTTTATTCGGCTTCGTGCTGTAGGAGCCCGTACAGATCGGATGAGCATTCGGCCCAATGACAGCAAGCTTGCGGAGCTTATTGAGTTGAAGTGGCAGCAGGCCGCCTTCATTCTTCAACAACGTAATGGACTTGTCTGCGACTTCCTTGGCGAGCTTCTTATGTGAATCACAGTTAATAATCCGCTTCGCATAATCTGCATCCGCATAAGGGTTCTCGAATAGTCCCAGAAGAAACTTAGCTCGTAATATTCTCGCTACCGCAATATTCAATACTTCTTCCAAGGACGGGTCTTCGGCTACAGCCTCAAGCAAATGGATATAGCATCCGCCGCCCGGCAAATCCATGTCGAGTCCAGCCTTCAACGCCTTCACGGCCGCTTCCTTCTGGTTGCTCACAACATGGAACAGAATATCCAGTCTCGAGCTGTCGAAGTAATCAGATACCACAATCCCGTTAAAGCCCCAATCTTCGCGAAGCGTATCGGTAAGCAGCTTCCTGTTGCCATGACACGGTATCCCGTCAATCTCATTATGGGAAGGCATCATGCCAAGAGCACCCGCCTCCTGGACGACCGCTTTGAAGGGAGGCAAGATTTGATCCTGCAGAACACGTAACGGTATGTGGCTCGGGGCAAAATTACGTCCGCCATCGGACTGGGCATAGCCAGCAAGATGCTTAGGGGCTGCAATCACATGCTCCGCATCCACAGCTGGACCATCTCCCTGCAAGCCTCGAACGGCAGCGACACCCATTCGCGTAACGAGGAACGTATCCTCGCCATACGTTTCCTCGGTCCGGCCCCAGCGAGGGTCTCTTGCCAGATCAAGCACAGGCGTATGCGCTTCATGGCCCCCTCTAGCCCTCGCTTCCTTACTCATCGCGGAGTACACACGTTCAATCAGCTCCGTATCCCACGTACTGGCCATCGCGATCGGAATAGGGAAGCTTGTTGCATCCTTCGCCAGATGTCCATGCAGACACTCCTCATGCACCATCACAGGTATGCCCAGTCTAGTCTGATTGACAAAATAGCTTTGAAGAGCATTGAGCTTTTGGATTCTCGTTTCAATCGAGTCGCCCTTGAACGGAAGCTGAATCGCCCCGGCTCCATGGGTGTAGATGTCGTCGATACTTCCATCGGCCAGACTTCCGTCCTCATTGAGCTTCACATCAAACGTCTGACCTACTTTTCCGATGGACATCGTTTGTACGACCTTCTCCGCCAACGTCATCCTTTGCAGCAAATCCTCAACACGGGCGTCCACAGAGAGGGCCGCATTTTTGTAAGACTCCATTTCGAATACCTCCATAATATTAATAGCTTCCAAGGGCGCGTATCAGACATTACCCCTTGAGCGAACCAATCAGAATACCTTTAATGAAGAAGCGCTGAACAAACGGGTATACAATTAGCAGAGGCAAGGCCGAAATAATAATGACGGCATACTTGATGATATCCGCAATCTTCGCTTGCTCGGCCATAGCAGCCATAGATTCGCCGTCCATCATCATATTGGCGCTCATCTCATTCACGATCAGAATTTCTCTCAAAAATAACTGTAATGGGTACAGCGAGCGGCTCTGCAAATACATCATCGCATTAAAATATTGGTTCCAGTGGGCCACGCCGTAGAACAAGGCCATAACCGCGATAATCGGTCCGGAGATCGGTAGAATGACCCGCAGGAACAAGGAGAGATGGGAGCAGCCATCCACCTCGGCTGCTTCCTCCAGCTCCCGGGGAATCGTATTCTGGAAGAAGGTCCGGGCGACGATTAAGTTCCAGACGCTGGCTCCTCCTACGATCATTAGCACCCATGGCGTGTCCAATAGATTCAGGTTCTTAATAACAAGATAGGTCGGAATGAGTCCGCCGTTAAAAAACATAGTCACCAAAAAGATGCCCGTAATGAAGTTGCGACCGTACAAATCTTTGCGAGCCAGTGCATATGCGCAAGGAATGGTCAATAATAGGTTGAAGCACGTTCCGAGCACCGTATACAGGATCGTATTACGGTAGCCGGTCCAGATGTCCGGGTTCTCCAGTACTCTTCGATAACCGTCGAACGTAATGTCGATAGGCCACAGCCACATCTGTCCGGTATTGACATAGGCCGGGTTGCTAATCGATGCACTTACAACATATACAAGCGGATACAAGACGACGAGCGTCACCAAGAGCAGTCCCAAGCGATTGACTGCATCAAACACACGATCCCCCAAAGAGGTTATCACAGCTCCCACTTCCTTCCGTTTACATTTACCACAAGCTAGTTTGGCTGACCTTACGAGCAATCCTGTTGATCGTCACCAGAAGCACCAGATTGATGACCGAATTGAATAGCCCCACCGCTGCAGAGAAGCTGTATTGAGCCTGAAGCAAGCCGCTTCGGTACACGTAGGTTTGGATCACCTCAGATGAATCCATGTTCAGCTGGTTTTGCAATAAGTAGACCTTCTCGAATCCGATCGACATGAAGCTGCCAATGCTCAGGATGAGGAGAATGATAACCGTCGGCATAATTCCCGGTAAGTTAATGTTCCAGACCCGCTGCATTCGGGTTGCCCCGTCGATCGTAGCGGCCTCGTGCAGCTCCGGGTTAATCGCGCTCAGTGCTGCGATATAGATGATCGAATTCCAGCCCAGCTGCTGCCACGTCCCTGACCAAACGTAGATGGACTTGAACCATTCAGGCTCCGTCATGAAGCTAATGGGCTCCCCTCCAAGCAAGACGATACCCTTATTCAAGATCCCCGTACTCGGATGGGACAGCGATACGATAATGCCCGCTACTACGACTACAGATATAAAGTGCGGCGCATACGTAATAATCTGGACACTCTTTTTGAACATTCCGTTGCGCAATTCATTAATGGCAAGCGCGAACAGAATCGGGAGAGGAAACAAGAGGAGCTCGTATAAACTAATTAATACAGTGTTCTGAATAATGGTCCAGAAGGATGGGGAATTGAAGAATCGTAAGAAATGCTCTAAGCCGACCCATTCGCTACCCGTAATTCCTTTAGAAGGAATAAAGTTTTTGAACGCGATCTGAACGCCATACATAGGTAAATAGTTAAAGATCGTGAAATAAATCAACGTTGGCAGTATAAACAAATACAGATGCCAATTCCGTTGGATTTGCTTCTTCCAGGTCTGCATGTAAATGCTCATAACACAGGATCACCTCTTGTTGGTTGACGTTACGTAACTTGATCAGACTGTAGCATCCTGCAGACCATGACGTAAATATCCGCCTTATCCTTCATAAACGAATCCTTCGTTATGTTCTACATACGATGTGAATCCACAATATCCGCTTACTCCGGCATACTCGAATTCGCTTTTCGGGCGTACTCCTTATTTTTTCTCTTTATTGTTCCAGGACAAATAGGTACAATAAGAGATACATTTGCCCTAGGAAAGGAAGCATCCAGATGAGATGGAACTTGTATACCAAGTACTTACTTGCATTCATTGTTATGTTCAGTATACCGGTAGCCATTCTGGGGGTATTCATATACACCGGTGCCGTAAGCGCGCTTCGAACGGAGATTGAAGAAACGAACCTGAATCGATTGCACCAAGCTGTAGAGCTTATGGACCAGCAATTTCTTGGCTTGAGAGATACGACCGTACTCATGTCTCTGAACCCAGATCTATCCCGCTACCAGCTTCTCAATGATACCTACGCCTCCATGGAGGTGATTAAGGAAATCCAGAAATACAAGGCAAGCTCCTCGTACTTTGAAGATATTTTTTATCATCTGTACGGGAGTGACCAGTTCTACTCTTCAGCTGGCTTATTCAGCACTTCATCGTTAATTCGAGATTATTATAGAAGCAACAAGGAAGCTTCTGCGCACTGGATGAGCAAGCTGGAGGAGAACAAGCTTCCCTTCGTCCGTCCCGCCGATCCCACTCACAACACGTCCAAGGAAATTATGACGATTGGGATCCCCTTTCCTGTGCGCTCCGTAAGCCCTTATGGCATCGTGTTGTTTCTATTCGACAGCCAGAGGCTGTATCAGCTCATGGCACCGATTCTGGGTGACTTCCGCGGCGCTGTATTTGTATTTGATGAGAATCGTAACCTTCTTACCTCCAGAACCAACAGCATGGTCATTGAAGACCGATTTATGACGGAGCTGCTCGATCAGGCGGCTGACAGCAAGCAGACCTCTGTGGTCAAGGAGCTCGAGTCGACTTCTGTAACGTGGGTGAAATCAGAAGCAACCGGATGGACGTACATGACCCTTATTCCGACCGATCAGTTTTATCAGCGTGTGCTGAAGCTGACGAATTTGATCTGGTATGTGTTGTTGTCTCTGGTCTTGATCGGAGTTGCGGTGGCAATATTGCTGTCAAGACGCTTCTACAAGCCCGTGCAGCAGCTAATATCCAGAATCCAGCTTGAGCTCGAAGCAGCACATCCCAGAATTAACCAGGAGTTTGATTATATTACACATTCCTTTGAAAGCATGTCCCAAAGCCAGCAAACGCTGCTCGATCAGATGGAAAATCAGAAGCACCTGATCCAGGATCAGTTTCTAGTCAAGCTCATCAGCGGCTTCTTTACGGCAGAATCGGATGTGCGCGCTTTCATGAAGGAGCACCAGATTATGCTGCAAGGTGTCTCGCACTTCGTCCTATGCTTCAGCGCGGAGGATGCAGATGCAGCCTTAACTCAAGAGCTGGCACGCAGCTTATCGGATTACGCCAACGAGGATATGTATGCGTACCCTGTTGAATCGTACCAGCGTGGGATGTTCACCTGCATCGTCGGCGTATTGAAGCATCCTCCGGAGCCATCGCTTGCTGTGGACGAGGCCGCTCGCGAGCTGCATCGAGTGATATACAGCATTGCGGGTACGAAGCCCACCATCAGTATTGGCCGAATGTACGATGGCTTCATGGGAATCCACCGATCATACATTGAA
The DNA here is from genome assembly GCF_027923405.1 of Paenibacillus sp. YYML68. Taxonomy (NCBI): domain Bacteria; kingdom Bacillati; phylum Bacillota; class Bacilli; order Caryophanales; family Paenibacillaceae; genus Paenibacillus; species Paenibacillus sp. YYML68. The sequence goes on from NZ_BQYI01000001.1 coordinate 5,022,419, forward strand.
TCACTGGCGGCCAAAGAGTATGAGTTGAAGTTTCCTTCCGGCAGCATCATTCGATATCCCGATATTGTCAACTGGAACGAGCAGGAGTCGACCCGTTGGTATTCTGCCGACATTAAGCTCACTCTGCTTCAGTCGATTAAACAAGGTGACGAGCAGCTGGCTCTCGAGTCCTTGAAGCAGATTATCGCGGAGATTAATGAACAGAAATCACTTCTGATGACCAAATGTATGACATCTGATCTCGTTAATTCCATATTCAAGCTGGTTCATGTACAGGCATTGCCGCATAAGTCAGAGACGTTCAAGCAGCTTCTGAACCAGCAGTCTATGGATATGTTTGAGTCGGAAATTAAAAGCTGCATTGTAACACTGTGCCAGCTTTCTAAGCAGCGGAAGGATGAGGAGTTCTCTGAGCTAGGTCAGCGAATGATGTCGTATATTCATGATCACTTCTTGTTATACGAGTTTAATTTAAGCCAGATGGCAGATGAGCTCTCGCTTTCTTCATCCTTCATCAGCCGTTCGATTAAGGATTTAACCGGATCTACCTTTACGGAATATGTGTTTGATCTTCGAATGGAGCATGTGAAGCAAGAGCTGCTGCATACCGATAAGTCCGTGAAGGACATTATAACCGGAGCTGGTTACGTGAATGTGTCCTACTTCATCGATCGATTCAAGAAGAAGGAAGGCATGACGCCGGGGGAGTATCGCAAGACAGGAAGACAAGCGGAGAGGTGAATACGTTATCTCTTGAGGATCGTCCCTTGAATGTCTGAACCATCCTCTGCGTGCCAATACAACATAAGGGGCGAGCACGGCCGCTAGCTTCACGCTTGCAGCCTGCTCGCCCCTTATGTGATCATAACAAGTTCATTCCGTGCGCCTCATAGCAGCTGCGTTCATTCCAGCTGTCAGGCCGAACGTCCGCTACTGCGGAACAGTGACTAGCTCTCATCCGCTCAGCAGCCCGTACTTCCGCCTGAACCGCTCCAGAATACGCAGCCACGGCTTCGCGAACAGCGCGAGGAAGAACACGTTACTTGCAGCATGCGCCAGCTCGAACAGGAGGCTTGCGGCATACACCGCCGCCATCCCTTCCCAATGGCCCTCAGCCGCAAGTCCGGCAACCGTCCAGAAGTTCATGATCCAGCCGAACAGCATGCCCCATACGAAGCCGAACAGCAGCAGCGCCCATCGGTTGCCCGACAGTCTGAAGGGTGTGCGGAGCGCACCCGCTGTCCACCCCATCATCCCCCAGGCGAACATCTGCCAAGGCGTCCACGGCCCTTGCCCGAGAAACATGTTCGAGATGAGCGCGGCGAACGCCCCGATCAGGAAGCCGCTCTCCGCGCCGAACACGAGCGCCGAGACGATAATGACGAAGCTCGTCGGCTGCACGCTCGGCAGCGCGGCGAACGGCACGCGGCTGACCGCCGCGATCGCCGCCAGCAGCGCAATGAGCACCACCTCCCGCGCCTGCAGCTCGCGCAGCTCGAAGCGGATGAAGAACGGCGCCATCGCAGCGAGGATGAGTACGAAACTGATGAGCAAGTATTGATCACTCCCCACGGTCGAGATCAGCCCGAGTCCGAGCAGGAACACCATTATACAGACGACGAACGCTATACGAGCTCGAGACATCGCTTCAGCACCTCCTCATACGTCACACCGTTGGGACACAGGTCGCGGGCAGCACGATGAACCGCCGTCGTGTAGAAATGGTTGTCGCGGAAAAAATCGGCCGCCTCCTCCTGCGCCGCGATCTCACCATTGAACAGCATCGCACACTCGATCGCATAAGACGCCGCAAATTCAATATCGTGCGTCACCATCACGATGGTGACTCCCTCTTGATTCAGCTCGGTCAGCAGCTGCCCCCACGACTGCTTCTGCAGCGGGTCGATCCCCTTCGTCGGCTCGTCCAGCAGCAGCAGCCGCGGTCCGGATAGCAGCACACCAACAAGGGCGGCACGCTGCAGCTCGCCGCCGCTCAAGTCATGCGGGTGCCGCTCCAGCACGTGCCGCAGCTCGAACCGCTCGAGCAGCTCGTGCAGCCGCGATTCGCGGTTGTCAGCTGGCGAACGCTCCATCGCACGCTGCAGCTCAGCACCGACCGTGTCCTCGATGAAATACGCCATCGCATTTTGCGCCAAGTAGCCGATGGTCTTGTACTTCGCGTCCCCGCTCATGCGCCTCAGCGATTGCCCGCCGAGCCGTATGTCGCCAGCCGCAGGCTTCTCGAGTCCCGCCATCAGCCTCAGCAGCGTCGACTTCCCGGAGCCGTTCCCCCCGACAATGGCGAGGAACGTGCCTTCCGTCACCTGAAGGTCGAGCTGTCGCAGCACGGGCTGTCTGCGGTCCGCGTAGCTGAACGTCAGCTCGCGGCAGTCGAGCAGCGCTTGCTTGCGGGATGCTTGCTCCAGCTGGCGCGTGTGGGCTGCGGGCGAGGCATCGGGACGCGATAAGCTTGAGGCACGACCTGCGTGGTCGGCACGTTCTGTATCAGTACGCGCCATACCCGTGGCACGACTTGCAACGTCGTCTGCAGGCCTTCTAGTGTTACGCGCCGAGTCTGCTGCAGTCGCTACGTCGGCCGGCTCAACAGGTGCCTCACACAGCGATTGCAGCCACTGCCGTCCCTCCCGCACACTTAACGGAATGTGCGCGTCCGCCGCTTCGTGCACCTCAGCAGCACCACCAGCAGCAGCCTCTGCGCCCATCCCGTGGAGCGAAGCCGCCCCCTGCTTCCGATGCTCCTGCACAGCCAGATACAATCGAGCGATACCCGGCATGTACGGCTCATACCGCTGTGAGCCTTCACGGTGAAGCTGTCCGATCCAGCTTCTCGGCGGACCAGCATACGTGATCGTGCCGTCCCTGCCCAGCACCACCAGCCGATCCGCCATCCCACTCAGCTCCTCCAGCCGATGCTCGGTCAGAATAATCGTCACACCGAGCTCCTCGTTCAGCCGACGGAGCATTTGCAGGAAATCTTTGGACGCGACCGGATCGAGCTGAGCCGTCGGCTCATCCAGCAGCAGCACCTCCGGCTGCAGCAGTAACGCCGCGACCAGATTAACCGTCTGCTTCTGTCCACCCGACAACGTATGGACCGATTGGTGCAGCCAGCTCTCCATTCCGAAGTAATGGACGAGCTCGGCAATACGGCGGCGCATCGCATCCGCGGGCACGCCCATATTTTCAAGCCCAAAGGCAAGCTCCTGCAGCACTCGATCCATCACCAGCTGATTGTCCGGCTGCTGCTGCACGAGGCCGATGCGACAAGCGAGCTCCGCTGGCTCATGCTCGCCGAGCAGCTTGCCCCGGAAGCGAATCTCCCCCTCAAGCCGACCGACCGGCTGCAGCTCGGCCTTCAACAGACGGAGCAGCGTCGTCTTGCCGCAGCCCGACGGCCCGGCGAGCACAATGAGCTCACCTCGACGCACAGACAGATTCACGTGCCGCAGCACCGGCTCCGGCTGATCCGGGTACGTGAATTGAAGCTCATTTATCGCCAGCTGTTCCATAGTCGATCCTTCCCCTCCATCCAGAGCGGCATCCCGATATACGTGATGAACGCAGCAAATGTACACCATTCCCATCCTCTCAACTGCCACGCCTCCATAGACGGATAGATCGTCAGCTGCCCATAGCCTGCGAGCAATCTTCCGGCCAGGCAAGTCACAAGCAGGAGCAGCAGCATCGTCAAAGCACGCCAATCCTTCGACCGCATCCGGTACGTGCGGTACGTGCTTCGCGTACGCATGCCGAAGCCTCGCGCCTTCATCGAGTCAGCCGTCTGCAGCGCATCCTCCAGCGACCAGGTGAGCAGAATCTGCAGCAGCTTCATGCCGTCGCTGGCTCTTTTGCGTAGCGGTCCCTCGGTAATGCCGATCCCCTTCGTCTGCTGCGTATGACTGATCGCCCGAAGCCTGTCCTTCAACAGAGGAACGAACCGCATCCCCATGACGACGACGAGCGAGCCCTTCGGCCAGATCGAGGCGAACAAGTAGAGGAACTTATCCGAGCTCATCACCTTGCTGTAGCTGAGGAAGACGAGCATGAGCGATAGCGTAGACAGCCCTATCGTTAGTCCGAAGCATACCGCCTCGAGCGTAATCGGCTGCTCCCACATGTAGAACAGAATATGCTCCCCGCGATGGGAGAACAGCGGATTGAGCACGAACAGCACGACGCCGAGCGCCAGCAGCGGACCGACCGTTCGCAACAGACTCGTGAATGCAGCCAGACGATAGCCGACCGCAACGAGCAGCAGCGCGGAGGCGGTCAGGAATACCGGATGAAGGAGCAGCATCGACAGCAGCATCACCCCTGTGAAGTAGATGAAGCTCGGCAGCGGATGCAGCGCACGGAAGCCGGAGTGGTGCATTACGGGTCACCCGCCTCATCGGTCTTGCCGACGTCCTTACCAAGGTCGACCGTATACAGCCACTCGATCCGATCGCCTTGGGCGAGCTTATAGGCGCCTGCGCTCATCTTCGGGAATTGACCATTCACCCTATACAGCCAGCCGCTCTTCGCCCCACGGTCCAGCTCATACAGATTCGCGATTCCCTCGACGTAGACGGATCTACCGCTTCCCCGCGTCTCCATCTGAATCTTATTCTGCTTCGTCACCCGCCGCAGCACGTCGATCACCGTATCTCCATCCTTCACCTCAACGGCCGTCACCGGCAGTATCGTCCCCTTCTTCGCGTCACCGTGAATCTCGATGCTCACCCCGGCGCTCGCGACGGATGATGGAGCCCCTGCAGCCGCCGACTCGTGATTCGATCCGCTCGCATTCGCCTGCGCCGCGGACTCACCCGAGGCTGTCGCAGGCGGGGACGGACTACCTGAAGCTGCGCCGTCCGCTGACGGTGAACCAGCGGCTGCAGCTTGGCTAGCTGTAGCCTCGGCTTGCGACGCATGGGGAGCCTGCGAGCCGCCTTGCTTCGCGGCATCACCGCTGGCCCCGCCGCTTACCGACGACTGGCCCTCTGACGGAGCAGCCCCTCCGCTCTGAGACGGCTGCACGCTCGATGTCTGCTCCCCCGAAGGCTGTGACTGCTGTACACCGGAGGTCTGCGCAGCTGACCCTTGCCCAGCAGCGTCCTCGGCATTCGCAGATCCGCCTGCTTGCCCTGAATGCGACACTGCACCCGGTCTATCGCTCGCTGCAGCGCTTCCTTGCTGCCTCGCTCCAGCGCCCTTTGCATCCGAGCCTTGCGACGCCGCCCCTTTCCCGGTCGTCTGCCCATCTTCGCCTGTCGCGCCGAGTCCACTAGCCCCCGTCGCCGGACCGGACGCCGAAGAACACGCCGACAGCAGCATGAACAGAAGCAGCCCCATCGCTGCGAGCAGCCTACGTGCCCCCCCGTTCCTCCAGATCGACATCACCTCATCCCCCTTCTTCTATTAAAAATAACACGAAGAGCACTGCACCAGTGCCCTTCGCCTTCAATCGCTAGCCTATGATGCTCTCTGCTTCTCCAGAACGCGCACCGCAACAGCAGCCGCCATCTCGCGCGTTACCGCCGCTTGCGGCAAAAACCGATTACGGTCATCGCCCTCCATGTAACCGCTCGCCTGTACCGCTTGAATCGCGGCGAGCGAACTGGCATTCGCATCCGCTATATCCAAGAACGGTGCGAGGTTCGCTGCGGACAAGGACGTCAGCCCGTAGGCACGGGCGAGCATAATGGCCATCTCTTCCCTCGTTACTTGACGGTCAGGAGCGAAGCGGCGCTCATCCATCCCCTCGATGAAGCCTTGACGGTGAGCCTCTGCGACGAGAGGCGCGTACCAGCTGCCAGGCTCCACATCGTCGAACTTCGTCGCCTGACCAGCTGCCACCGGCTGGATTCCCTTCAGCCGAAGCACGATCGCCACGAACTGCGCTCGTGTCAACGACTGCTGTGGCGCGAAGCGCTGCCCATCCATACCGTTCATAAGCCCGTGCTTCACAGCCTTCTGCACGTACCCAGCCGCCCACGGCGAGATGCTCGACGCGTCCGTGAATGCTGCTGACAGCGTGACCTGCTCGCGAGCCGCATAGGTCGCCAGCGCCAGCAATGCCTGCTCGGTCGCGATGTCGCTCGACGGCTCACCCTTCAAGTGCGCGAAGCCGCCGTCCGCCTGCTGATACGTCAGCAGATGGCTCAGCACCGAGCCGCCTGCCTTCACGAACCGCTCGTCTTCAGCCGAGATGCCGAGCGAGGACAACGCCAGCACCACCTGAGCCGAGCTCTCGCTTGGCACAGTTCCCTCGAGGCCGAAGCCGCCATCGGCACGCTGCTGCGTGGAGAGCCAGCCGAGCGCTCGGTCGACAGCCGCCTTCACACCCGGCTTCGATACATGAGGCGCGAGGGAGGTGAGCGCCATTGCCGTTATATCAATGGAGGAGGAGTCCCCTTCGGCAAGCGGCCAGCCGCCATCTCGGTGCTGGCGCTCCAGCAGCCAGCTCAGTAGCTTCTCCCGCGTCCACAGGCTGCTCGTCTCCACCTCGTGGCCGACTTCATTCAGCACTGTCAAGGCGAAGATCGGGCCATTCGTGCCTTGCAGCGTCATCTGCTGATGATTCACGATCGCATCGATCAGATCGTAGCCCGCGATGTCACGCGGATTACCGCCAGCAGCGTGCACGCCCAGTGCAATCCGCTCATAATCGGTCACGAGCCGCAGACGCCCTTCCTTCTCCTGCAGCAGCGACTCTACACCTGCGACATAAGCAGCTGGCACCTGCTCGCCTGCCACGGCGAGGCCGTAGGCCTCCCAGTCAGTCAAGCCGTCCTCCTGCTGCCGCACGTAGCGTACGACCGCCGCAAGCGCCTTGCCCACTTCCTCGGACAGCTTGTTCGTGTCCGCTGTCTTCAGCTTTGTTTTATCAATAACCGCGAACTTCGTGAAGTGATTCACCGCTCCCGTCACAATACCGGTCTCGGCATCCAGCACAGCAGGAATCGGAACCCATTGTCCCGTAGACTCGTTCAGCCACACTAGCGCGAGCTGATCGAGCGTCTTCCCGTATAACGGCGCCTTGATCGCGACGTATACCGGCTTCTCGAAGGTCGTGCCGTCCGGACCGAGCTCGAAGATCGAGGAAAGCACCTCTGGTCTGGAGGCACCTGCCTCCTCCTTGTGAACGGTAAGCGTCGTGTCCTCCTTCAAGGCGCTCGCCGGAACGATAAGCTGCACCTCTTCCTGTGAATCGATAATAGCAGCCGCCTCGCTGCTCTTGACAGTCTTCTGCAGCTGCACCTCGTTCGAACGGGCCAGCTGCAGCAGACGGTCGGCCGTCTCCTTCGTCATCGCCTTATCGCCGTTCTTCACGACGACCGTCGCCACCTTCGCGCTCACTGGCGTCTGATGATCGTAGCGAATGGTCAGCTTCTTCAGCTCTTCATCGAGCTTGGCCGCCGTATCTGCAATATTGACGCCGACGACTGGACCGCTACTCCCTCCACCGGACGAGCAGCCCGGCAGCTCTGTCGCCTTCACATCATCGCCGCCGTTAACTGTATATTTCCAGTACACGCGATCTCCCTGTGACAACGCGTAGCTGCTGGCACTGTTGGATGGATACGAGCAATTGACGGCATACAGCCATCCGCTCTTCGGCCCGTGTGCGAATTCGTTCAAGCCGTCGATCCCGCTCACATACAAGCTTGAGCCGCTGCCAATCGAGACGACACGGTCAGCGCCCAGCGCCCGCACGAGCACCGAATACGCGGTATCTCCACTTTGCCATGGCGTGCTGCTCGCAGATAATATCGATCCGCGGGCCGCACCGCCATCCACACTGACAGAGACCGATGGAGCTTGCTCGCCTGAGCCCGAGCCTGTTACGACGTTCGGCGCAACATTCAATTGAGCGCTCCAGCGGGCGATGAGCGGTGCATCGTGCTCCCGATAACCTGAGATAACGAGCTCGTGCATCCCGGCAGGCAAGCCGCTGAAGGCCGCTATGCCATACGTATCAGTCGTCACGGTCGTCTGCCCGATGCGAACCTGAATGCCAGCTGCCTTGGAAGTACCCTGCCAGCTCGCTTGCTCCACCTGAATAGTGAAGCCTTGACCCGCCTTCGGCACACTCGGAGTGAGCGCATATTGGTGCACGATCTGCGTATCCATGCCGCTGTAGTAGATGAGCACCTCATCGCCACGCTGCAAGGCTGTATCCTTCCAGCCTCCTGTAGACGCCCACACACCGGCACGCTTCACGGCGAAGCCCCACCAGTGGAAGCCCGATGCCTCGATGCCATTCACCGAGCTTATGCCGAAGTACATACCGTCCGTATAAACATGCTCCGTTACCGTATGCTGCAGCGCCTCGTACACGCTCGAAGCACGTTCTTGCTTCGCGACCAACGACCCAGCAGGCCCCTCTACGCGCACCTGCACGAGAGATGGCAGCTCCTGCACGCCGCGCACAACAGAAGGGAAGCCGTTCACGAGCGCCCCTGTTACCTCGATGCGCTCATCTGTCGCCTCATAGCCGCCCGGGAAGTAGGCGATGCCCGCAGCATCCGTCCATACCGTCTGTCCACCGACCTTCACATACACCGCAGCCGGAACAGATTGCATGCCGTCTAGCTGCGTCACCTTCACCTGGAACGGCTCCTTGTTCCTCGGCACCTTCGGCTCCAGCTCGATCTTGTCGAGCAGGGCGGAGCCTAAGTACGGACCGAACATCACCGCCAGCTCATCGCCCGGCTGCAGCTGCGTCGACTTCCAATCCCAGTCTCCGGTCCACGTGCCGTTGCGCTTAATATTGAAGCCCCAATAATGATAATTGCCGTGGCTAGTGTTCTTCGCCTTGCCGCCAATTGCATACACATCGAAGAACGGCGAATCCATTGTCACGACTGGAAGACTATGTCTCGCCGCCAGCTGCTGCAGCGCCTCAAGCGGCGTGCGTGCCGACTCGAAGCCTTCCGCCATCGTCCCTTCACTCGTCTCCACATGAATGAACACGCTCGCCTTGCCGTTCGTGCTGCCTGTGTAGACCGGCACCGTATACGTGCCGCTCAAGCCGCCTGTCAGCGTATCGTATGCGACCAGGGCGAGCAGCGACTGGTACGTCGAGAACTTGTCCGAAGCTCCCCCCGCCTGATAGGAAAAGCCTCCATCTCCCGTTGAATAATGCATCAGCGCGGAGATCAAGCTCCCCTCCGGCTTCGCGAAGCTGCCCTGCCGTCCGTCCTTCTGCTGCTTCGACAGACCGAGCACGGCCATCGCAAGACTGTTGCTGTTGGTGCGGTTTACAGTTAGGTCGCCGTTATCCAGTTGCCTAGTGGCTAGCCAAGACACCGCCTCCTGAACTACGACTGCTACGTCGGCCCGATCCTTGTACGGGGCGAGCGCCCAGAGCGCTGCAGCCGTAATATCAATCTGAGCCGTCGTATCGCTCTCATTCAACGCCCAGCCTTGATCCTTAATATGGCGCTGAACGAGCCACCCGACCAGCTTGTCCTTCGTCCAGACAGCATCGGTCGGAATCGTGTAGCTGCCGCTATCGAGCGCCAGCAAGCCGTAGATGACACCGTTCGCCCCTTGGGCAGCTAGGTCCGTACGATTGTAGATTGGCTCCAGCAGATTGCGCCCTGCGAACGATTGCGGATCGCCTCCAGCCGCCTTCACACCGAGCGTCAGCTTAGCGTACTCAGTCGGCAGCGTGGCGCCCGTGAACGACTGCACCCGCTCCTTCGCCGCATCCAGGTAGCCGCTCTCTATTGTCTTGCCCGCCTGACCGAGCGTATAGGCGTACCAGTCATCTGTCACGGGTCCCTGATTCACGAGCCAAGCCGACGCCTCCTCGATCAGCTGGACAATCGTTACGGTACGTGTCACCTTCGTCGGCTGTGATCCGACTGCTGAATCCTCATTCGCTGCCTGTGCGAGCTGCGCAGGCTGCAGCCCACTCGCGAGCTGCGCCAGCAGGAGCATCGCAACCACGAGCCTGATCAACTGCTGCTGCAGCCTTGACCTCATCTTCATGCTTCTCATCCCTCCACTTTCTTCACATGGCTCTGGGGCCATTCCCCTCACCTGTGTTCAGCTTCCTCGCGACAGCCTCCAACAGGCCGCATAACGAAAAGCACCTTCCGCCAGAAGGTGCCGCAACATAAGCAGATATGTACGAAGGCAAACGTATGTGCGTCAAACCAGCCATAACGGCGCATGCGTGCAGCGCTTGCCCACCGTCTCCCTATATCGCGTAGGTTGCTTGGCGTATCGGACAGGCAGGTCTCCTGGCTTGCGAATCGTTGCAATCTCCACGCCTTCCCGTTTCGAATGAAACAGTGGCTCATGTGGAGAAGCTCCTCGCTCACAGTGGCGCGACCGCGCCGGTCTTACACCGGCTTCCCTATTAACGAATCGGTAGATTCGAACCTGTCTTCACTAGATTGCTATAGACCAGCCCCATCTTATCATGAAAAGCTAGAGCCGTCTATGCGAAAATCCGTAGCCCTCAGGCAGCTGACACTATGCCAAACAGGCTTCGCCGCGCACAGCGGAGCCTGTCCCATACGTTCACACCCGCTAAGACGACGGCTGCACCTGCCGCAGCAATCGAACAATATCGTCTGTCCGGGTCAGCTCACCGTCCAGCCGCTTCACGAGCCTGCCCTCCGCGTCGATCAGGAACGCTGCCGGCAAGCCGAGTACGCCGAAGCGGTCTACGGCCTCGCCGCTCGGGTCCAGACCGATCGGGAAACTCAGATCGTGCTTGACCGCGAACTGCGCGACACTCCCTCTCGATTCTCCTACATTCACGGCAATCACCTCGACGCCCTGCACCCCAGCCTGATACGCCTCGTTCATGAGCGGCATCTCCCTCTCGCAAGGCTCACACCACGTCGCCCAGAACAAGAGCAGCACTCCCTTGCCCCGATAATCGGACAGCTTCAGCTCGCTGACGCCTTCAAGACGCGCCAAGGCAAAGTCAGGCGCGGGCTGACCGATCCGCACCTTGTCTGCCGCATTCCCCTCGGTTCCGGACTGCAGCAGCGTATAGACGAGCGCCGCGCCAATAAGCAAGACGAGCACCGCCATGACGCCCTGTCTCCAGACTACAGCAGCCATCGGCTATTCGCCCCCCTTGCCGGAGGAGCCCCGAGCATGTCCACCACCGCTCCCGGTCATCGGCTGACGGTACAGCTCCGCGAAAGCCGTCTCGAGACCGCGAGCGTCCATTGACGCTGCATCGCCCCCGAGTACATCGGTGCGGTCCTGCCTGACCAGTCTTCCCCCCTGCAGGAAGACGGCTTCATCTGCAGCCAGCTCCGCCACGCGCAGCTGGTGCGTCGAGAAGAGGATCGCATGCCCCTCCTGCTTGGACTGGCGCACCAGCTCGACGAACGCATCCATCCAGTACGGATCAAGGCCGTTGGTCGGCTCGTCCATGACGAGCAGCGGAGGCTTGGCCAGCAGCGCCTGCGCGAACAGCAAGCGCTGACGCATCCCCTTCGAGAACGAGGTGACCGCCTTGTGCTTCACCTCACTTAAGCCGACGAGCTCGAGCAGCTCTGCCACCCGCTTCTTCGGCACCTTGCGCAGCGCCGCCCAGAACGACAGCGTCTCGTGAGCTGACAAGCCTTGACCGAACAAGTAATCGTCAGGCATGTATCCGAGCTGGTCGGCATAGCGAGCGCGATTCGCACCCCACTGCAGACCGTTCAGCTCAATCGTACCGCTCGTCGGCTGCAGCATCCCAGTGATGAGCCGCAGCAGCGTGCTCTTCCCGGCGCCGTTACCACCGCACAACGCAAGGACACGTCCGCGCGACAGCGACAGGTCAATCGATTCCAGAACGGCTCGACCGCCCAGCTCCTTGCGGACACCCTTAAGTACGAGAACTGGCTTATCCACGTGAACGCCCCCTTTCCCAAACCAAGCTCGCGAAGCCTACAGCTAATACGATCCATGATAGACAGACAGCGAGGAAGAACCAGCCGCCGCTTGGCCGCTCCATCCAGCCGACCCACTTGTAGTATTCAGGTCCGAGCACAGCCCCTCCTCCGAGCTTAACGACGACGAACAAGCGGACGAGCTCAGCCGGATTCAGGAACGTCAACGTCACAAGCGCCGGCTTGATGTACAGATAAGGAACGATACCCAATACCGCGATCAGTAGCGTCGGCCAACCGACCACAAGGAAGAACCACACCGCAACACCAATCGTCAACGCCTGCCACCGATTGCGAGCGTACGTGCCGATGCCGATCGCAATGGCTAGGAATAGAACGATAAGTCCTGTCGAGAAGGCAATAAACAGTCCGAACGTACGTACGTCAAGCCCGCTGCCTGCGAGCGCTCCAACAATACCGGACACGCCGTAGCCGAAGGTCACGATCGTGAGCAGCACAACGGTCAGCCCGATATACTTGCCCCACAGGAAGGCCGCCGTAGACAACGGATACGTCGACAGCAGCTGCCAGCTCCCCTCTTCCTTCTCCGCTGTCAGGGAGAAGGAGCCGAGCAGCAGCGTCATGAGCGGCAGCAAGTACAGAATGAGACTGAGCATCGAGGCGGTCGAGCTGGAATATCCTTGCATGAAGCTTTGAGCGTTAATGAGCAGCAGGGATAGGCTGAAGAGCGTGAAGAGCGCCATGAACGAATACGCCCATGGATTGCGCAGACCGAGCTTCACCTCTCTGTGCGCGATATGAAGGACGTTCATTGACCGTGCTTAGCTGGAGCCGCGCCGGATTCCGAGTGACTATGTCCGTGACTGCCGCCCATCCCCTTGCCGCGCTCCCACGTATGCCCGGACAGCTCCGCCGCGCTCATCAGCATGCCCTTCTTCTGACTGTCGATGAACGACTGCGCCTCCGTCTTGTCCTTGAACGAGTAGATGCCGTACGCCATCGGAGACTTGAACGATACGTCGAACGCATACGTCGCCTCGTCGAACTTGATCCATTCCTTCGTGTTATAGTCCCGAACGAATTGCGCAGCGATCTGATCGGTGCCGTTCTCCTTCTTCCACTCGTTCATGCAGCCGATGTCATCGAACTTGTACGTCTTCCCTTCCTTCGTCGTCAGCTGCACAGCGAATGCATCGTCCTTCACCTGCATGTTGCAGATGACACACTTATCCGTCGCCTCATTAATCGCCTGCGCCGTATATTCCTTTTGACCACAACCTGCCATTACCACGAGCATCACAATTACTGCCAGTATCCATGAGAATTTGGTTTTCATTGTCGTTGTCCTCCTGCATATCGAATTAGTAGAAGGGAGAGCACCAGCATCGCCAGTGACCCCCATAGCACTCCCGTAGCTCCAGCAGCAGCCTGCCCCTGTTCACGATCTACGTTGCGGGAATCAGGGCGCATCCGCGGCGCTGTATCCTTCGTCCATTCCTCCAGTCCAGCACGGTTTAAGCTTTCCATAAACTGCATGCCCGGCGATTGGAAGAACAGCTGGTACGCCGGAATCGCAGTCGTCAGCCGCTGGAAGAACGGATTGATCACATAAGCGGTGTCGCTCGTTCCGTCTCGGTCAACATCGATGCCCCGGAACGCCTCCCAGTAGTTGCCCTGGAACGTGTTGTCGCGGCTATCGCTCGCCTCTGCCTCGATGACATTGCCCATGAACTGGTTGCCTGTAAATTGATTACCCTCCGACTCCAGAAACTGCACGCCAATGAAGTTCCGTATGACCTCATTGTCCGTAAACACATTACGGTTCGACTGCTCCACATACAAGCCGACACGGTTGCCCTCCGCCTTATTGCCATGAATACGCGACGTATGTACGTCGAAAAACAGCAGCCCCTGCGAATTAACACTCTCACTCTGCTTGACGAACGTATTGCTCTCCACCACCGCGTCATGAACCCCCATGACCATCGCTCCAGTCACGTTGTAAGCGCCTTGATTGCCGCTGATGACTGTGCCATCTGTGTACATACAGTGGATGCCATATCGGGAATGCTCTATCTGATTTCCTTCTATTATATTGTTGTGACTGCTCTCCAGGTAAATGCCGTCGTTCATCTGGCTGATCGCATTATTCAATATTCGACTATCATGCACCTCGAACAGATCGATACCATTGCCACGCTCGGACATTGGCATCTGCTCCTGCCCAGACGCCTGCTTACGAACGATGCTCAGTCGCTCCAGTACATGACGCTCGCTGTCACGGAGCACGATACCGTTCCCTTCCGTCTCAATGTCCAAGTCTAGCAGCCTGGCACGACTTCCGGTCACAAGGACAGCAGCCTGCTGGCCTGCACCGGACTGCTCGATCCGCAGCCCTTGCAGCCGCACGTCCTCGGCCGTAATGGACATGGCCGGCTCTCCGGACTCATTCCGAACGACCACATTTCCCTCCGCTATAATATGAAGCGGCTTGTCCACCTTGACAGGTCCAGCATAGAGACCGTCGCTCAGCCTCAGAGCTGCCCCTCTAGGTGTCTGGTCGACCAGCTGCTGCAGACTAACCTGCTCCGATCGAGCCGCTGCTGCTCCCTCTGCGACAGGCTGTTGAACAGCAGAGACCAGATTAACAACGGCGGATGGTTGGACAGCTAAGGCCGGGGCAACAGCCGCACCCGCAGCAGCAGCATCGACAGAAGCTGCACTTGCGCCAGCTACCAACGGTACAGACCAAGCTAAGCCCACTCCCAGCACCAGCCACACGATGCAAGCTGGACATGACCGTTTGCAACTCCGCTCGTCCCTCATGAGACCGTCAGCTCTCGCTTCTTCGTAATGTGCAGCTCCCCTTCATACACATGTATATACAACGTATACGTACCCGCCTGATCGAACGTATGCTCGATCTCGTACTGGCCGTCTATGAGCCTCGCATCCTTCAGCTGCGGCAGGCTACGCTTATCCGGCTTACGAATATCGAATTGCACCTTCAGCTCCTTCGTCGGGGTAAGCCCCGTGAGCTGTGCCCGAACCTTAGCCGACTGCCCCTTCTGCACCGCAGGCGGATCGGTAACCAGCTCGACCTTGACGCTCGTCGGGTCCGTTCCTTGCGGTCCTGAGGCACAGCTGGCCAGCAACAGCGGAAGCATGACCGTCACGATGACGAGCAGCAGGCCGACAGATCGGAGCCTTGTTCTCCATACCAACAAGAGATTTCCTCCCCTCTTTTCCCTTTCCTTTTCTTCCCACCTCTATATTGTAAAGAACATGCCAAGTTTTAGTATGACTCGATCGGGCTATTCCTATGAACATGCTGTGAACATCCTACTTCGAAGGAGCGCACACAGCACGAAGAGGCGGAAGAGACGATCGGCCTTGCAGCCGCGTCCCTTCCGCCTTATATCGTGTTCGATGACAATATTCTTACTTGAAGTTTCTCAGGTTGTAGAACGCAGACTTACCTGCGTATTGAGCCACATCAGCCAGCTGATCCTCGATGCGAAGAAGCTGGTTGTACTTCGCTACACGGTCAGTACGGGAAGGTGCGCCCGTCTTGATCTGACCTGCGTTCGTCGCAGCTGCGATGTCCGCGATCGTGCTGTCCTCGCTCTCACCGGAACGGTGGGAGATAACCGCTGTGTAGCCTGCACGCTTCGCCATCTCGATTGCGTCGAACGTCTCAGTCAACGTACCGATCTGGTTTACCTTGATCAGGATCGAGTTCGCGATGTCTTGCTCGATACCTTGGGACAGACGCTCTGTGTTCGTTACGAACAGGTCGTCGCCCACGAGCTGAACCTTGGAGCCGAGCTTCTCAGTGAGAAGCTTCCAGCCTTCCCAGTCATCCTCGGAGCAGCCGTCCTCGATCGTGATGATCGGGTACTTGTCAACCCATGCAGCCAGGAAGTCAACCCACTCTGCGGACGTGTAGGACTTGCCTTCGCCCTCGAGGTGGTACTTGCCATCCTTGAAGAACTCAGTCGAAGCAACGTCCATACCGAGGAACACATCTACGCCCGGCTTGTAGCCTGCGCGCTCGATGGCCGTGATGATCGTCTGGATCGCTTCTTCGTTGGAGCCAAGGTTCGGTGCGAAGCCGCCCTCGTCGCCTACTGCTGTGTTCAGACCCTTCTCCTTCAATACGGACTTCAAGCTATGGAAAATCTCAGCGCCGCAACGAACCGCTTCCTTGAACGTCGTTACGCCAACAGGCAGAACCATGAACTCCTGCACGTCCACGTTGTTGTCTGCATGCGCGCCGCCGTTGATGATGTTCATCATCGGAACTGGAAGCTGCTTCGCGTTGAAGCCACCAAGATATACGTACAGAGGAATATCCAAAGCTTCAGCTGCTGCACGAGCGGTAGCCATGGACACCGCAAGGATCGCGTTCGCGCCGAGCTTGCCCTTGTTCGCTGTACCATCAAGCTGAATCATACGCTGGTCGATGCCGAGCTGATCAAGCGCGTTCATGCCGATGATCTCAGGCGCGATCACATCGTTCACGTTCTCAACCGCCTTCAGCACGCCCTTGCCGAGGTAACGGGACTTGTCGCCGTCGCGAAGCTCTACCGCTTCGTGCGCGCCAGTCGATGCGCCGGATGGCACGATCGCGCGGCCGCGAGCGCCGGATTCCAGATGAACTTCTACCTCGACCGTCGGGTTACCGCGGGAGTCGAGCACTTCACGAGCGTACACATTGGAAATGATTGTCATAACCTTTTAAACACTCCTTATCCATATTCGTAAGTTTTATCGTTCGGCAAACTATTCGCGCCCAGCAACGAGCGACGTTCCGGTCATCTCCTCAGGTCTAGCGACGCCGAGATACTCCAGAGCCGTAGGGGCAATATCTGCCAATATGCCATCGTCTCTTAGTTTAACACGATTGTCCGTCACAATGAAAGGCACCGGGTTCGTCGTGTGTGCCGTATTGCGGGAGCCGTCCGGATTCGTCACAACGTCCGCATTCCCGTGGTCCGCTGTAATGAGCGCAACGCCGCCCTTCGCAATAATCGCATCCACAACCTTGCCGAGGCAATCGTCCGTCGCTTCTACCGCCTTGATCGTCGGCTCGAGCAAGCCCGAATGTCCGACCATGTCCGGATTCGCGAAGTTCAAGATGATCACATCGTGATTCTCCGCTTCGATCTCCGCCACCGCAGCAGCAGCGAGCTCATAGGCGCTCATCTCCGGCTGCAGGTCGTACGTCGCCACCTTCGGCGAGTTGATCAGAATGCGCGTCTCGCCCGGAAGCTCGACATCACGTCCGCCGCTGAAGAAGAACGTCACGTGCGGATATTTCTCCGTCTCGGCCATGCGCAGCTGCTTCAGGTTGTTCTGTGCGAGCACCTCGCCGAGCGTGTTGTCGAGGTTCTTCGGCTTGTAAGCGACGTAGCCGCCCACTGTCTCGCTGAACAGCGTCAGGCAGACGTAGTACAGGTCGCTAGGCGCCTGACCGCCACGGTCGAAGCCGCGGAAGTCGCTGTTCGTGAATACTTGCGACAGCTGGATCGCACGATCCGGACGGAAGTTGAAGAACACGACCGCATCGCCGGACTCGACCAGCCCTACAGGTGTGCCGTCCTCCTTGACGATGACGGTCGGCATGACGAACTCGTCATATACCGACTGTACGTACGATTCGGTAATCGCCTGCAGCGGGTCCTGATGCGTCGGTCCGTCTCCGTATACCATCGCGCGGTACGACTTCTCCGTACGCTCCCAGCGCTTGTCGCGATCCATCGCATAGTAGCGGCCCTGAACGGTCGCAATACGGCCGACGCCGAGCTCGGCGATCTTCGCCTGCAAGCCCTTCATGTACGCCGCCGCACTATCCGGCGCTACGTCGCGACCATCGAGGAACGCATGAATGTACACATCGTCGAGCTCTTCCTTCTTGCACAGCTCCAGCAACGCATACAGGTGCTCGATGTGGCTATGTACGCCGCCGTCAGACAGCAGACCGTACAGATGCAGCTTCTTGCCGTTCTGCTTCGCATGACGCACCGCACCGATCAACGTCGAGTTGTCGTAAAATTCGCCCTCGCGAATCGACTTCGAGATGCGCGTCAAGTCCTGATACACCGTACGTCCCGCACCGATGTTCAAGTGGCCGACCTCGGAGTTGCCCATCTGGCCCTCCGGCAAGCCAACCGCCTCGCCGCACGCGACGAGCGTCGTGTGCGGGTATTGGCTCCAATACCGATCATAGTTCGGCTTCTTCGCTTGCGCGACAGCGTTGCCCTGCACGTCGCCGCGCAGGCCAAAGCCATCCAATATAATAATCGCTACCGGCTTCGGTCTACTCATCTTACTTTGCCCCCTGAATCAGCGCGATGTAGGATGCAGCCTCCAGGCTCGCACCGCCGACGAGTGCGCCGTCGATGTCTGCCTCGTTCATGTACTCGGCAATGTTGTTCGGCTTCACGCTACCGCCGTATTGAATCCGTACCGCTGCAGCGGTCTCTGCGCTGTACAGCCCTGCCACAACACCGCGAATGTAGCCGATGACGTCCTGCGCATCCGCAGCTGTCGACGACTTGCCCGTACCGATCGCCCAGATCGGCTCATACGCGATAACGACCTGTGCTGCCTGCTCCGCGCTAAGACCGGCGAAGGCCGCTTCCGTCTGCACCTTGCACACATCCTTCGTCTGACCCGCTTCGCGCTCCTCCAGCTTCTCGCCTACGCAGACGATCGGCGTCAAGCCGTGCTTGA
Organism: Paenibacillus sp. YYML68; assembly: GCF_027923405.1. Classification (NCBI taxonomy): domain Bacteria; kingdom Bacillati; phylum Bacillota; class Bacilli; order Caryophanales; family Paenibacillaceae; genus Paenibacillus; species Paenibacillus sp. YYML68. Next base: position 5,041,033 of record NZ_BQYI01000001.1, read on the forward strand.
ACGACGCGTGAACCTTCTTGTTCACCGTCTCATCCGTCTCTGCGAAGTAGGCGCGGCGCTCGGAGTGACCGATGATCACGTAGCTCACGCCGAGATCCTTCAGCATCAAGCCGCTGATCTCGCCTGTGAATGCACCGTTGTCCTCGAAGTGTACGTTCTGTGCGCCGATCTTGATCGAGGTGCCCTTCACCGCTTCCACCAGAGCTGGCAGGTTCGTATACGGCGCGCAGATCACGCTCTCCACACCTTCAACCTCAGCCTGACCCTTCACCTCATGAATGAACGATACGGACTCGCCGACCGTCTTGAACATTTTCCAGTTGCCTGCAATAATCGGTGTACGCATGTGCTATCGTCCTTCCGTTCTTATTTATCGTTAAGTGCTACGACGCCCGGCAATGCCTTGCCTTCCATGAATTCCAGGGATGCGCCGCCGCCTGTGGAGATGTGGTCCATCTTGTCAGCCATGTTGAACTTCTCAACAGCTGCTGCGGAATCGCCGCCGCCGATCACCGTGTAAGCGCTAGTCGTAGCGCAAGCCTCAGCTACAGCACGCGTACCATGGGAGAATGGCTCCATCTCGAACACGCCCATTGGCCCGTTCCATACAACGAGCTTCGACTCCGCGATCACCTTCGCATAACGCTCGCGTGTCTCTGGACCGATGTCGATGCCTTCCCAGTCAGCTGGAATGCCGTTTACAGGTACGATTTGCGTATTCGCAGTCGGGCTGAAATCATCGGTTACGACGATATCGCTCGGCAGCATGAAGTTGACGTTCTTCTCCTTCGCCTTCGCGAGGAAGCTCAGTGCGAGATCCAGCTTCTCGTTGTCGACAAGCGACTTGCCGATCTCATTGCCCTGTGCCTTCAGGAACGTGTAGGACAAGCCTCCGCCGATGATGATGTTGTCTGCGATGTTGAGCAGGTTGTTGATCACCTCGATCTTATCCTTCACCTTCGCGCCGCCGACGATCGCAGTGAACGGACGCTCTGGATTGTTCAGCGCCTTACCGAGTACGTCCAGCTCCTTCTCCATCAGAAGACCGGATACAGCTGGCAGATGATGCGCGATACCTTCCGTCGAAGCGTGAGCACGGTGAGCAGCGCCGAACGCATCGTTCACATACAGGTCAGCCAGCTCTGCAAAAGCTTTCGCCAGCTCCGCATCGTTCTTCTCTTCGCCTGCGTAGAAACGCACATTCTCAAGCAGCAGCACGCCTCCGTCCTGCAGCTCGGCTACCTGTGCCTTCACCGCATCGCCGATCGCCTCATCTGCCTTCGCTACCGGCTGGCCGAGCAGCTCGGACAGACGCGCAGCTACAGGAGTCAAGCGAAGCTCCTCGACAACCTCGCCCTTCGGACGGCCTAGGTGGCTCGCCAGAATAACCTTCGCACCGCGCTCGGTCAAGTACTTGATCGTTGGCAGCGTCTCGCGAATACGCGTGTCGTCCGTAATGCTTCCATTTTCCAGCGGCACGTTGAAATCTACGCGCACGAATACCTTTTTACCGTTAACCTCAACGTCACGCAAGCTCTTCTTATTCATAACCGTCGCCTCCCAAGTTTAACTTATTGCAATTCAAGCGTCCGATCGACGCCAAGACGTTCCGTTCATCTTCTCTATATGTAAGTAATCCCGCTCCGAATACCGAATACCCAGCACTGCTTGCACATAAAAATTGTGGTCACGATTCTGCCCCTGCTCCAAGCGTTCACGAGAACGTTGCGGTCGGCTCCTGCGGCGACGCACCTGATCGCTCAGATGCATTCGCCGCGGCCGTTCGTTCGTTCAAGCTTCAGAGTTCAAGTTACAGTTCGTCACCACAATGGAAGGGTGAAGCTTACAGACCTTTGCTTGCGATGTAGCTTACGAGGTCTACAACGCGGTTGGAGTAGCCCCACTCGTTGTCGTACCACGATACAACCTTCACCATGTTGTCGCCTACAACCATGGTCGACAGTGCATCGATTGTGGAGGAAGCAGGGTCGCCGTTGTAGTCGCTGGATACGAGCGGCTCGTCGGAGTAAGCCAGAATGCCCTTCAGAGGACCTTCAGCAGCTTCCTTCAATGCAGCGTTGATCTCGTCAACCGTTACGTTGCGGCTCAGCTCAGCTACGAGGTCTGTAACGGATACGTTAGGTGTAGGTACACGCATAGCCATACCGTTCAGCTTGCCCTTCAGCTCTGGCAATACGAGGGATACAGCCTTAGCTGCGCCTGTTGTCGAAGGAATGATGTTCTCAGCTGCTGCGCGTGCACGGCGAAGATCCTTGTGCGGCAGGTCCAGCACGGACTGGTCATTCGTGTAGGAGTGAACAGTCGTCATCATACCTTTCACGATGCCGAACTTGTCGTTCAACACTTTCGCGAATGGAGCCAAGCAGTTCGTTGTGCAGGAAGCGTTGGAGATGATGGTGTGTGCAGCTGGATCGTACTTGTCTTCGTTGACGCCCAGAACGATCGTGATGTCTTCGTTCGTAGCAGGTGCGGAGATAATAACCTTCTTCGCGCCGCCTTGCAGGTGAAGCTCAGCCTTCTCCTTCGCTGTGAAAATACCCGTGGATTCAACAACGATCTCAACGCCGTTGTCCGCCCACTTGAGGTCAGCCGGGTTGCGCTCAGCAAATACTTTAACGGACTTGCCGTTCACGATCAGCGCGCCTTCAGTTGCCTCAACTGTAGCGTCCAGACGGCCATGCGTCGTGTCATATTTCAAGAGGTGAGCCAGCGTGTTCACGTCTGTCAGATCGTTGATCGCTACTACTTCAACGTTCGGGTTGTTCAGTGCTGCGCGGAATACGTTACGACCAATACGTCCAAAACCGTTAATACCAATTTTCGTTGCCATGAATGGTTTCCTCCTAAAAGTGGGTTTATATATGTCAAGACAGGCGTTAGCCCGTCAAGATGACAGCTGTCGAATGATCTCCTCGGCCGCGGCCTCATCGGTGACCAGCACGTCCTCATGCCCGTGCTTCAGCACGGCAATAATCGCCTCGGCCTTGCTGCGGCCGCCCGCGATGCCAATGACCGTATCCATCTCCTGAATATCCTCCATACGCAAGCCGACGGTAGGCATTCTGTGAAGAATGTTGCCCTCCCGATCAAAGTAATATCCGAACGCCTCCGCTAGAGCCCCGTCCTGGAGCAGCGTGGCCGTTGTGGCCGGGTCTACCTTGCGCCGTCTAGCCATTACCATAGCATCTCCCATGCCGTGTACGACCATCCTTGCCTGCCGGATGAACGCGATAATCTCGGTAATCGTCGCATCCTGCATCAGCGTCTGGTACGCTTCCTCGTTGAGGTGATCCGGTACATGCAGCAGCCGGTATCTCGCTCCAGCCTTCTTCGCCATCGTCGAAGCGATCGTATTCGCCTGGAAATCCACGCTCTCGCCGAGTCCTCCGCGCGCTGGTACGAACCAGCAGCTTCGCATCGGTGCAGTCGGCTGCAGATGATCGGCGACGACCGCCATCGTCGAGCCCCCTGTGACCGCGATGACCTCATGCTCCTTCACCAGCTTGCGCACAACAGCAGCCCCTGCGCGTCCGAGCTCCTTCTTCGTATGCGTAGACAGCTCCGAATCGCCGGGCACGATGACGACCTGCTTCAGGTTGAAGCGCGTACGCAGTGTCTCCTCCCACTCCATCAAGCCGAACAGCTCCTTGAGCATCGGCTCGATCTGCTCGAGCAGCACCTCGCCCGCTTCTGTAATCCGCATGCCGGAGGCATCGATGTGAAGCAAGCCTTGCTCCTTCAAGTAATCCACTTCCGCACGCATTATACGCTCGGTAGAGCCGATGGAAGCGGCGAGCGTCCGACGTCCGACCGTACCGGATACCATGATGTAGTGCAGTATCGCATACCGCTTCTTCATCGTATCGAGCAGATCAGGAACAAGCTGCTTCTGAACGTCCAGAATGTCCCGCATCAATCACACCGCTCTCTTCTGGGACACAAGTTGTCCCGGTGATACATTTTCAGTCCCACATACTCCAAAAAAGAAACTAAGCAGTTGCAACTCTCACTTAGCTGTTCCCATTATAGTTCAAAATGTTGCCACATTCAAGAGCCTGCATGCAGTTCGTTTCATCAAGCCGAATTGTGTGAGCAGTAAGGAAAGGTCAAACCGCTCCCACAAGCTTTTCAGTATGAAAAGGTATCCTTCGTAACGGTTGGTTTCGAACACAGAGCCTGAGCTTCACAGCACATAAATATATTAGAATTGAAGGACCTACAGTAGGTAGCATGAAAAATGCAAGATCAATGGCAACGTATAAAGGACATATCAATAACATGGATACCTATATAAATAATTATATGCAGGCACCTACATGGCCGGAAGTGATCGGGTATGGAACTGCCTTGGTGGGCTTAGCAACAATTGTTGCTGGATATGCATCTGGGCCAACAAGATGGGTCACGATTGTGTTATATTATGCTGGTGCTCTGTCCACATTTGCTGGGCTTACTTCGACAGCTTATTCAACATATTCAAGAATGCAACTAAGCAAAACAGCAGCTCAGTACATGGAAAATGCAAGAAATATGAATTTTATGGCGGAGGAAGTTACTGGGAGAACCATACTGTTTCCGAGGTAAATGCTTTTTGATAAAATCAAATGAAATATGGGCGTCGGTTAGAAATACCGACGCTCTTCACTTACATCCAGGAAAGAAGAGGGAATACCAGCATGAAAAATATAAAGTTAAGAATGATCTGGATAATACCTCAAATATTTTTAGCCATAATCAATTTTTTATTGCTAGGCTTTACTATAGAGAATTGGCCGTATCTAGGTAATTCCAAACCGCTCTATATTACAATGTGCGTTCTGCTGTTCTTAGTAATTATGTTAGGAGTTTATAAAATAGTTGATTGGATTAAAAAAGGTAAGATGTGAAAAGACAACTCCCCATAAAACTTCCGTCCAAGCCCCAATTGTAGTTTCCTTCCCTGCTCTTACCGTCACAGGCTATCCGAATGATAGGCATTGATTGTGGCCCAAAGAGGTGTTGAGGTAGGCGACCTCCAACATTTTGACTAAAGGTAAGTGGTTTGGGACATCGATGTAAAGAGCTATTTATTACGATGCGAGGACGGCTTGCCGAAAGCCGACCGGCCTGACGGCTGCAAGCAATGTCACTCCAATCGCAAGCCTCATCGGTACGGGAAGTTTACGCGTATGCTGCACACGTTGGATGAGGATTTATGTTAAGCCATTTACTGTCTTCTCCATTCCAAGACTAGATTATCGAGGAACAAGAGTAAGCTCTGAATTTCATCACTGATCTCTCGGCGCTGCTCTTGAATCGTATTTGCTTGGCTATGCTCAAGAGCCAGCTTGCAATGCTCCCGAGTAATCGATAAGAGCATCTGCGTCTGGGTATCGTCCAGTTCGATACCGACCAGTGAATCGCAGTACGATTCGCTTAAACCCTGGCAAGTCTGAGCAGTCATAAGGAAACCTCCCTAGTAACAAGTTTGTTGCATGTTGCCTTATTCGAGAGGAAGATCACGCCACGCTTGCTTCTGCGGGTGTAGTCATGGTTTTGATGTCACTCGAGTACAGCCCAGTTTATAATTGACAAAGTTCATATGAAATGATAACTTGGTGTAATACCCATTTTTGGGTCATGTTACAAGGGGTGCTTTATATGCTTTTACCTGTACACGAACGATTCGTGTGTCAAGCAAAGGAAAAACTAAGTCAAGATCAACGAGTTCGAGGTCTCCTTGCTGGTGGTTCTATGATGACGAACACCATGGATGAGTATAGCGATTTAGACCTTATCATCGTATATGACTTAGCCTACCAGGAGCAAATCATGAATCAACGGCTTCTCATTGCAGAAGGATTGGGCAATTTACTTTCTGGATTCACAGGTGAACACGTTGGTGAACCTCGTATGGTTATTTGCTTATACGGACCTGAGCCACTGCATGTCGATCTTAAATTTGTAACATTGGAAGAGTTTGAAATACGAATTGAAAACCCGCTTATTTTATGGGAAAAAGATCAGGAAATCAGTAAAATCATTAAAGAAACCTCGCCCTCACATCCATACCCTAATTCACAATGGATAGAGGACCGCTTCTGGGTCTGGATCCATTACGGCACCACGAAGCTGGGAAGAGGAGAATGGTTTGAATTAATCGATCATATTACATTTATTCGCAGTGTTGTATTAGGTCCTTTGGTTTTGATGCGTAATGGTCAACTACCTAGAGGCGTTAGAAAGTTGGAACAATATGGAGTTAGCGAACTAGAAGAACTAAAAAAGACCATTCCTTTACACGGTTTAGAAAGTTGCTACCATGCGTTAAAAAGCACTATCCACCTCTATCAACGCTTACGTCAACATTCTGATGTACTTATAAAAGAAGAAGCAGAACATGTTGCTATTGCTTACCTTGAAAAGGTGTATACTTCGTTGATTAAATAGAATGCAAAAAGAGCACCTAATACGGTGCTCTTTCTCATGGTATTGGTGGAGGCGAGGGGATTTGAACCCCTGTCCGAGATAACGCCACATAAGCTTCTACGGGTGTAGCCACAGATTTGATGTCACCCTAGAATCGCCCCGTAGTTAACTGGTCTATTTCACACAATTGTCCCTATTTTGTCCTTATATATTCGCCTATATCCGAATATATCCGCACTCGCATGTAATTAATGTCCTTATTTGTCCTTACTCTTGTCCATTCACGCTCCAACACATACCTTGCACCCATGCCGTGACCAACCACTTTTACACCATCTGACGTAAGATCCTTAACAATTCTCTGAACTTGTTTACTCGTCAGCCCTGTCATCTGTCTGATTTCTCTATTCGATAATTCACGTTCCTTCAAGATGGAGAGTAATCGAATCTTTATGGCTTCCTTATCTAAGCTCTGTTGTCTCTCATACGTCATATTCCCCTTAAGTAGCTCATACGCCGTTCTGGATAAAGTATAATAGCGACCTTTGCCTCGACCCACAGGTTCAATTAGCTGCATATTATTTGCAAGCTTACTGAGCAATTCTCTTGCCTGCTCTGTGCTCCTTTGTGTAACCATCGCAGCTTCCTGAGTATCAATATCTTCATGCCTCATTAAATATTGTATGATAAGCAAATGGTCAACATCTATCAATTGGTTAACCTCTGTCATCTTGCTAACTAAATTTATAAAGCCAGTATTTAGAGGGGATGCTGTAAAAGTAAGCTCGATATGGTTCCCAACTTCTCTATAGATCGGCGGCTCCTTGCCTTCCATCAACAACGAACGAAAAATACGTGAAACGCCAAGGTTCGATCGATTAACCAATTTCAAACGATCTAGTAAGTCCATTAAGTGGTTATTTCGGGCTACTGGTGGATGATGCAGAATATCTAATGTAAGACACCGAGGGTTAAGTGAACACAATAACGTATAATTCCAGTTACTTTGCCCTTGGTGACAGTTACTCTGGTACTACCCTACTCGGGTGGTAAGACCTCGAGTACGACCCACGTTACGATAAGCCTGGCGCTCCTCGGTCCGCTCATATCGAGTGGCGCCGACACGTTCGGTTACCTACGCCTCCAAAACTTGATTGAGGACAGACTCTAACAACTTCGCCATGCCTGAATCCTTCGCGTTCGTTGAAATAGATGGTGCAAAAGCTCACTGTTTACGGTAATCTGATATTGAGTCATTTTCATAGCCTCCGTTTGGATGTTTGTCTGGTAAACTCCATTCTAACCGAGGTCTTTGATAATGGCTCTACTTTGTCAAAGAACGTATTTTTCACCATTATACGGACTTAACTCACATGCGCCGATCTGTTCCGTTTCGTGGTCACCCTCTTGTTCCACGAGAAGAATCCTACTGTATTTTCGTAATTTTCTTTAACTTTGGACTCTTCCATTTATAGAAATTTATGGTCATGATATAAGACTTTTCAACTTCAATTAAATCTATGTATCCTTCATTTACTCTTATCGCTAGTTTAATACCTTCGGGATTTACTACTACTAATTCATGTTTCCCACTATTTTTGTCAATCACGCTATATTCGGAGGTCATTTCTATATTGTTGAATAGATTCGCTGCCATAATAATTAAAATAAACAGTAAAACTCCAGTTAGAAACAACCTACCTTTACTCATCATGTCACCCCTTAAATATAAAGCAACCCATCGTTTTGAAGATTCAGCGCGCCTTTATGCAAGGGGAGTGAACCTCCCCTATAGTATACAACAAAGGTCAGCAAGCACAAGCCGCCTGCTGACCTCCATACCCGACGTACCAGACCACGCATACATCTAAGTGCGCTGAGCCGTCACCAGACGGGAACGCTGCCACCCGTCCAGCACTTCGTTGATCCAGCGCAGGTCGGCACGCAGCACGCTGGCTGGATTGTCGCCGAACCATTCGAGCGAGGCGAAGCGACCGCTGTCCGCGATCCGCTCAAGCAGCGGCCGATACGAGACCGCCCCTTGGGACAAGGGCACCATCCCTTGACGTCGCCCATTCGGTGCATATACTTGACCAGGCTCGAAGACGGTGCAATCGCTGCGGGCGGCAATATTTTTCAGATGAAAATAAGATACCCACTCGCTCAGCTGCTCGTAGCTGTCCATCGGGTCGTCGCCTGCCTCCCATAGATGAAGGAAATCCATGTTCAGCTTCAGCGCGCCATGCTCCAGCTCCTGCATTAATTGCAGCGCAGAGTCCTTCTGATCGGCCAGCGTACCCGGATGCGTCTCCAACAGCAGCTCGACGCCTCTCTGCTCGCACAGGTCGCCCAAGATGCGAAGCTGCTTGACGATGAGCTCTCGCTCGTCCTTCGCCGTATCCTTGCTCGCCTGCTTGCCGGCGAACGTGCGCAGCCGCTCGGTTCCGCACCAGGCGCAGAGCGCCAGCAGCTGCTCACACTTATCGATCGTTCGGGCGAAGTCCACGTGACTGCCGACCTCCAGGTAATCGCTGATCATGCTGATCTGCACACCGCCAAGGTCGGGAAAAGGCAGCCCTATTCGCACCCTCTCCTCCTTCAGCTGCCGCGCATGAACGCCCCATAGCTCGATGCCGCTGAAGCCGGCTTGCCGAGCAAGCTGGATGAGCTCCTCGAACGAAATGAGCGTATGACGGAAGGAGATCGTGCACAGGGCCAGCTGCAGTCTACTGGAGTGCTTCATGGACGGACGCCTCCTTCTGCTGGTGCTGCTCCGCTAGCCAACCGTCCAGCAGCCGCTTCAGCTCCAGCTTCAAGGACTTCTCCAGCGCCTCCACCCGGTCCAGCTGCTCCTCCAAGGAAGGTAGAAGCTCGATTCGCCCGGTAAGCGCCAGCTTGACAGTCCTATATTGAAAGGTCGTGAACGCTTGGACCAAGTCACGTATGCGCTGTGCCCACTGCTCGTAATGGTCGGGGTCCAGCTTCATCTGGTCATGAAAGTACATCAGCGCATAATCATAGCTATACTTGCGAATGACGATGACATGCAGATGCTGCAGCGCGTCCACTAGCCGAGGCAGCCGTTCCGGCGCCACCGCATAGTGAGCCAGCAAGCCGCGCAGCCTCGTCACAAGCGGGTTGCTCTCAGGGTGATGCGTCCTCGCGAAGGCAGCTGTCACTTGTTCTATAGAAGGAACGCGAAGAGAAGTGGCGTCAACCAGCAAGCCGTCCGGATACGGATTGCGAATGAATGCATCGAGCACCCGCTCGCGGCTGAGCGCACCCTCCCACTTCAGATCCGCATCGAGCATATACCACTCCTCGCGCTTCTCACCGGCCGATATTAATACATAATGAGGAAACGGACTCAGCTTGAACTCGTTCTCCCGTTCCGGAATTAAGGACAAGTCCACCTGTACAATGACGTGCTGCCCTTCCCGACCGTGCTCGACGAGCTCGATCAGACGCTTCGCATTGTCCTCAGCGCTTCGCTCCGCCTTATGCCACCTCGTCACCGTACCTCCGAACAGCTGCTCGAAGTTGTTCATCAACCTCTCGTGCGTGAAGGCAGGGTCATAATAGCGAAGCTCTTGCTCCAGCACGCCGAACGGCTCATCCCAGATGCCGAAGTAGAACGGCCGGTAGTCGATCTCGCTGTAGCGCTTGACGACCTCGCACAAGCAGCTCGTTACACAATGCACCTTAATCCGTTGATCCTTCCAGCCAAACATCAGCTCTTCCCCCCTCTGCTGCACTGCTCCATGAAATCAAGCAGCGATCCTACGGTAGAAAACATGCGCGGATCGACCTCCTCCTCCGGGATCGGCAAGCCGATCTCCACCTCGATCCATACGAGCAACTGCAGCAGCATGACCGAATCAAGACCCAGGTCCTCATTCAGCCTCAGCTCCTCCGTCAGCGGTGGAATCGCCGGGCGCTGCAGATGCTTCGTCATCACCTCTCGCAGCTGTCCTGTCCATTGCACTCGACTCATCCGATATGCTCCTCCTCCAATTGACGTCGGCTCAGCTTGCCTGTGAGGCCGCGCGGCAGCTTGTCTACGAGCTGCACCTGACTCGGCACCTTGTACGGGGCCAGATGGGCCATGCAATAGGTGCGTATCGCCTCGGCAGAGAACGAATGTCCCGGCTCCAGCACCGCCTGGCAGGCGACCTGCTCCCCCATGACCGGATGGTTCACCCGATACACGACACATTCGCGAACCTCTGTCAGAGAGGCAATGACCTCCTCGACCTCTGCCGGATACACCTTGAGCCCTCCGGTATTGATGATGTCATCGGCGCGGCCCAGCAGCCGCAGCGACCCCGACCGCTCCTCCCGGTAACCAATATCTCCTGTAGCCACCTGACGGGCCCCCATACGGAAGCATAGCTCGACTGGATGCTCCCTCGTCCCTTCTGCAGCCACAAGCTCGAGATGCTTCAGCGGCCGTCCAATGTCCTCGACGTGCATGAGCGGCCCGCTGACGCTCAGGCAGCCGGCCTCCGAGCAGCCATACTGCTGGTACACCCCTCCATCGACTTGCGCTCGCAGCTGCTCCAGCAGCTTCTGGGGCAACGCTGCCCCAGAGCTCATGAGCTTGTCGAAGCGCTGCTCTCCCGCCAGCGACGACAACACATGCAGCGTCATCGGCACGCCGTAGACGAGATGCTTCGGAAAGCTTCGCAGCAGCCTTAGCGTGAGCTTCGGATTGGTGTAGTAGGCCATATGCGGACATACGCCCCGCTTCATCGAAGCGAGCACACCGCAGATCAAGCCGTAGGCGTGACTGACGGGGGACAAGATGACAGGGGTCGTGTCCGGCCCCGCCACCAGCGCCAGCGCCTCGTTATACGACTCAATCTCCTGATCGATGTCCGACCAGCCTCTATGGATCAGCTTCGGCTGACCCGATGTGCCCGAGCTGAACATCATCAGCCCTTCCTCAGCCGCCTTGGACTCTCCGCGCTCCACAGCAGCAGCTACAGGTGATGCCCCTTCATCGGCCGTCCCGTAGAGGAGGGCGCTGCAGCCGGCCTCCGCCGCGAGCTTCTCCGCTGCGGCCCGCGGCGTTTGACTATGCAGCAGCAGTGCCGATCTTCCTTGCTCCCGCACGTATAGGATCAGGGCGAGCAGCTCCGCCGCATCCGCCAGGCAGATCGCCACCGGACCTTCCTCACGGCTCGGGAACAGCCCTCCCCGCTCCTCCTCCTGCCATCTGCGCCAGAGTGGAGCCAGCTCCGCCTCGGCATACGTTCTCTCATTGACTGCGAACAGCGGCTTGCTTCCGCTCATCGCTTCACACTCCTCTCTCCGTTCAGCCTTGCCGCCGCCTCCCATAGCGGATTCGGCACCGTATGCATCCGTCCGCCCGAGCGCGCCGTCAGCCGCTTATAGGTCAGCTGCTCGACACGCGTCGATGGCGCGAGCAGCCCCAGCTCGGCCAGCCTGCTGCCCCATACCGGGTCTCTGCGCCCATGACGCTCCAGCGTATCAACCGCCAGCTCCCAGAACCGATCTTCAGAGAAGCCAAGACGATCCGCCAGCAGCATCGCCAGCTCTCCGAGATTGACGAACAGCAGCGCCCCTAGCGTCAAGTAGCGGAGCGGCTCCAAGCGGTCCACCTCGAAGTTCGCCCGTGCCTCAGCATGCACATAGCGGGGATGCACAGACTCCAGCTTCGGGCACCGCTGTGGCTCTGCGAGGAACGAACGGCAATACAGCACATCCTCGTGAAAATCTTTCAGCGCCACTCGCTCCGGCCAGCCGTTCTTATGCAGCAGCACCATGTTCTGCGCATGCGCTTCCGTCGCCACACCATGCACAGCAGCCAGATGCATCACGGGCAGCATCACGCATTCGAGCAGCCGCTGCAGCCATGCCTCCAGACCGTACTGGCGCAGCCATGGCTCGATGAGCAAGCGCCCATCGCGCTCCTCCGCCCACAGGGTGAACAGGGATAGCGCCGACTCCTCCGGCTCGAGGAACCGCTCTACGCTTTCTCTCCAGATGCAGCCGATCGCGCCATATAGCGGATCTCGCTCCGCCGTGGAGTGGTCCGCATGGTCCAGCCCGTGCTGCGACTCGAATGACACAGCCGCTACCTCACGCAAGATGACGACCCGAGCCTCATCGCGCAAATAAGCGTCGCTCGCGCACAGCTCGTCCAGCCATTGAGACATGACGGGTGCCGTCGCCGTGTAGTGCGGCAGCAGATGCCTAGAGCTGGATGTATTCACCAGATTCATCGCCAGCTTCACATTCGCTCGCTCAGGTGTCGTTCGGTTGCTCCATGTGCGAATAGACTGCTGAGCGCGGTACTCGTCCTCGCTCGCTCCGAGCGCGACGATGCGCCGGGTATGCAGCAGCTCAAGGCAGCTCGGCAGCAGCTTGCTCCATTGCCACGGGTGAACAGGTACGAACATATATTCGTCAGGGTGGCCATCATGAACGCGCAGCTGGGCTGCGAACGCATCCAGCAGCTCCCCGCCCAGCTCCCGCTCCAGATGATCTTCTATCGTTAAGCCGGGAATGACTGATACCCGAACCTCCTCCTTATGGATTGCGAGCCAATACGGACGGAGGTCTCTTGCGAATTCCGGCCCGTAGGCGAGCTGATCGCGGGTGTCGAAGCCGATTCGCGACTTGTAGCACGGATGATACCGATGCCCGTCCATCGCCGCCGACTCCAGCTCATAGCCGTGCAGCTGCCCGAGCACCAGCCCTTGCTCCTCCCGATATTGCTGCGCGAGCGTATCGTTGAGCAGCGTATGCTCCAGCTCCGAGGCGAACGTCAGCAGCCGATCAGGCTCCGCCTCCTGTGCGTGGGACAATACCTCCATCACGAACTGCCGCAGCGAGCAAGCCTCCTCCTCGGGCGCGCCTTCCACTTGCCGAAGCACCACACCGTGCTCCTCCAGTCGGAACCGGCCGAACGTAGGCCGCACCGCGCCCCGGCAGCGGTACTGCACCCGTCGACCACCCGCTGTGAAGCCACGGAGCACGAACACGTCCGATCCCACATCGGCGCTAACTCCTGCAAGCCGGAACGCATCGGCTCCCCCGTCGGTTGCGTTGCCTTTCTCGGCTGGAACAATTCCTTCATACAATACCGACTCTATTAGCTGTCGAAAAATTCGTCTGCGCACCTTCACATAAGCTTGTGTCTGCGCAGTGTCCGCGTACATCTTGTCTTCGTCTACCCACATCATCCAGCGGATGTCTCCTTCCTTACAGCTAGTTCACCTCGCAGGGGCTGGAACAGCAGCGCCGCCAGCAGGCATAGCAGCGCTCCGCTCATCAGCGGAGCCGATAAGCCAGACCAGCTCAAGAGCCAAGAGGCGAGCAGCGGAGCGACGAGCTCCCCTGCCGTTTGGAACGACACGACGACACTGAAGCGGAACGCCGCATCGCCGCCCTGCTTGTTTTGGAACAGTACGAGATCGAGCACCACCATCGTCACCGCGAGGAACAGCCCGTAGAGCACGCGCCCTGCTATGAGACCGAGGAGCGATGTGGAGCTCGCCTGCACGAGCAAGCCGACGGCCATAGCAGCAATGCCGCAGGTGTATAGGGCGGATATACGGTCTGAGCGACTAATTCGCTGCACGAACGGCAGCAGCACGAGCGCCATCGCATTCGGGAGAAGGAACAGCAATCCCGCCTGCCCTGTCGTTACTCCGTACATCTGTTCGGTATACGGCGTGAAGAACGGACGCACGACCTGATTCGCAAGTGTGACGACGAGGAAGGTCGCTCCGAGCCAGCCGAGCGTCCAGCTCGGGCGCAGCCTCCGCTGCAAGGGGGCCGCAAGGCTTACAGCATCCCCTCGCGCTCGCCCATCCCCATCTGCCTCCGCTTTCTGCTCGGACCCGCCTTGCCTACGCGCCCGGCTGAAGCCGAGCGCACCGCCGAACACCGCGATGCACAGCAGCAGTTGCACAACATCGGCCGCAGCAGCGGCGTAGAACAGCTTCAGCGGCTCCGCCAGCTGGAGCATGTGCGCGCCTGCAGCGGCAGCTAGCAGCACAGCGCTATGGTGCACCGCATGGAACAAGGCGGCCGCCCCCGCTCGCTGCTGCTCACCAGACAGCTCCATCAGAATCGGATAGATCAGCATGTAGCTGCTCTTGAAGATCAGCAGCAGCACCGTCAGCACGAGGAACTGCTCCGCGCTCTGCGCCATCGCGAGGCTCGCCGTGGCGAGCGCCGTGCCCGCCTGACCGAGCAGCAGCAGACGGCGAGGCTCGAACCGCTTCGCCAGCCAGCCCCACAGTGGGGAGCAGAGCGCTACTGTCAGTCGGCAGGCGAACAAGTACCACCCCGTGAACAGATAGCTGTCCACCGCGAACACCAAGCGGAAAAACTGCGGGTAATACGGAGACAGCAGCACCTCCGTGAACAGACCCAAAAAAACGCAGCCGAGCAAGGCGACTCGTATGAGCCCCACTCGTTGCCGAGGCGCCTCGGCGGAGGTCGCGACCAGCTGCGTCATCGCCCAACTCCGAACTGCTGGAACACATGCCGCTCCTGCACCCGATACACCTCGCGACCGGCCAGCTGATTAATGATCACACTGCTGCGGTATGCCCCAAGTCCGAGATCTGGCGCGCCGACGCCATGCGTATGCAGCTCGCCGTTCTGTATGAACAAGCGGCCCTTCACCGATGGGTCCAGCCGCACCGCATACGACTCCTCAATGTCCAACCGTCCTAGCGAGTCCCGCTGAAGATACGGCTCCAACGACGCGAGACAAGCCGGCTCCGCATGCTCATAGCCCGTTGCGAGAATGACCGTATCCGACTCATGCACGAAGCTCGTCTCCTGCTGCAGATGGCGGCAATGCAGACGATACGGTCCCGCTTCACCGCAGCGCTCCACCCCTTGCACCTCGGTGCAGGCCAGCAGCCGCACGCTCGAAGCGGAGCCGCCTGCTTCTCCGGCCTCGTACAGCGCATCGTAGATGTCGGCAATCGTGCGGGCGCTGATGCCCTTGTACAGCAGACCTTGCCGCCTCCGAAGCTCATCCCGGCGCTCGGCGGGCAAGTTGTAGAAGTACGACGTATAGTCGGGGGAGAAATGCTCCAGTCCGAGCTTGGAATATTCCATCGGGAAGAAGCCCTCCGACCGTGTAAACCAATCGACGCGGTAGCCATGCTCCGACTGTCTGCGAATGAGATCGAGCACGATCTCCGCAGCGCTCTGCCCCGAGCCGATGACTGTAATCGAGCGAGAGGCGAGACACTCCGCGCGATTCGGCATATAGGCCGACGAATGAAGCACACGCGGGCCGAGCTGCGACCGGAACGGAGCCGGAACCGCAGGGGTGCTGCCGACGCCCAGCACGACGTTCTTCGCCTCCCAGCTCGTCCGTTCACCGGACTCGAGCTGCTGCGTCTCCACGAGGAAGACGCCCCGATCCGGTGCATAGGTCACCGACTCCGCCTGTATGCCGAAGCGGCATGAGGCGAGCTGCTTCGCCGCCCATTCACAGTAATGACTGTACTCCTTGCGGGTAATGTGGAATTTTTCCAGAAAATAAAAATGATACAGCCGCCCCTGCTGATGCAAATACGACAGGAAGCTCAGCGGGTGCGTCGGGTCCGCCATCGTCACCAGGTCAGCGAAGAACGGCACCTGCAGTGTCGTTCCTTCGACCATCATGCCCGGATGCCAAGCAAACTGCCTCTGCCGTTCGAGGAACACCGCCTCGACCTCTGGCACACGCTGCAGCAGAGCAGCAAGCCCCAGATTGAAGGGGCCGATCCCGATGCCGAGCAGGTCGACGGTCGTCGTGACGTTGCGCGTCTCATTCGCCATGTTGCTCGCCCTCCTCCAGCCGTGTACGACCTGCGGTCAGCTCCTCGAAGCGCTCCCGCTCGCAGAACATGAGCGCCGCCCGCTTCTCTGGCAGCTGCACCTCGCGGTCGAAGCGGAAGCCGCACCGCTCGAACACGTGACGCATCCGTGCGTTGCGCATGTCAGGCTCCACGACGAATCGGCGTGTCGACGGCTCGAGCAGCTGCTGGCGCATCAGCTCCAGCACTAGAGGTCTGGATAAGCCTCTGCCCAGCTGCTCGGGCGGACCGATCAGCAGATGCATGCCTTGGTCTCCAGCCTCGGCGTCATAATAAGCGGCCAGTCGATCGGAGGCCGCCCAGTACGACTCGAAGTAGCTGACCGGCTCGCCGTTCACTTCGCCGATGAGCAGCGTCTGATGCGGCATGGACAGAAACTGAATCAGATGCTCGCGATACGCCTCCAGCGGTATGGCGAGCTGCCAGTACGGCACGACGTGCGGCTCGTGCTGCCAGCGGTGCAGCAGCTCCAGATCCCGCTCCAGCTCGACGGGGCGGAAGCTGATGCTCACCCCCGAAGACGTAGGACGATTAGCTCCGATGACCGGCTGCAAGAGGAGCCACCTCCTGAACGAGAGGATTGTCCACAAGGACATAGACCGATTGATTTTCCAGCGAGCCGACCAGCTCGTCCATGTCGTACAGTCGGGTCAGCAGATTCGCCTTGCACGGCAGCTTGGACTCGTGAAGCAGACTCGGCAAGAACGTAGACGGCTCCCGCTGGAGCGGCAGCTGCTGCTCCAGCGCCTCGCGCAGCTCAGCGAGCAGCGTCTCCTCAGAGACGAGTCCTGCTGCGGCGAATCCGTTAATGAGACCGAACATATGATTGAAGATGAGATAATACCGGAACCGCTCGTCGGCTACCGCATCGTCGCAGAACGTCTGGCTTTTCAACCCGAGGTCAGGGAGAAGCTGCTTCAGACGCCCTTCCATGGACGTGCAGAAGTAGTAGCCCTGATTATCACGGTAATAATACTGCTCCGGGTATCCGTTCTTCAGCCGCACGACGCTGTTCTGCTGATGCGCCTCAAGCGCGATGCCCCACGTCAAGTACAGCCACACCATCGGCTTCAGCGAGTGCTCCAGATAGAGACGGAACCAATCGCGGCTCACCTGCTCTGTCGAACGCCCTTCCTTCTGTGCGAGCTCATGGATGATGCGTCCAAGACGAGACTGCTCTCCAGGCAGCGGGTCCTGCACCAAGCTCGCAATGACAGCCGCCTGCTCCCCGGCCGCTCCGCGGAACGGATTGCTCCGCAGCACGACCTCGAAGCCCGACGACTCCTCCCCCTCCAGCGCCACCGATACATAGGCCGGGTCAGTCACAATTGAGAAGCCCGGGAATCGCTTCAGCGAAGCGCCCAGCTCGGTCTGCAGCAGCCTCGATACTTCGACACCGCGCTCCAGCTCCTTATGCAGGTTCACGCGCTTGGAGTTCGTAATGCGTACAGGCACCGAGCTCTTGGCCATCCACGCGCTGTCCTGGTGATACACGGTGCGCAGCGATGAGGTCGCGGCGAACGCACGGCCCCGCGGACCGAGATTCTCCAGCAGCCCTGCCTGCAGCAGATGCTGAACGGCCGGCTTCTGGAGCACCTCCTCCGCCTGCAGCGGATGCAGCGGGATGAGCACCGCTCCGTCACTAGGCTCCGTCCCCAGCGGATCGCCAGCTGCCTGAAGCTCCTCGCGAATCCACGCCGTAGCTGTCATGGACAGCCCCTCTGAAGCCTCCAGTCCAATCGAAGCGTCCGCGCGAAAATAATGCAGCTGGAACGCGCCCTTGCATTCCGGCGCGTACAGCGCCCACTGCTCGTCCGGGATGCCCGTGCGGCTCTTCGGCGTCGGATGCAGCAGATGACCGAACAGCAGCGACTGCTCGGCGGTGAGGAAGTCGCCCTCCACACCGTACAGCTCCTCCGCATCGTTCGCCCGATAGGCGACGAAGCGCTCCATGTACTCCTGGCTCTGGCGAATGCTGTCCAGCAGCTCCTGCGCCTGATCCGTCGTCGCCTGCCCAGACACAGACGCCAGCTCTCCGACCAGCTTCGTGATCAGCCCGTCGATCAGCTTCTCCTCGCTGTCGTCACCTGCAGCTGCAGCGCCGTTATCTCCTTCCCATGCCACCGGAAACTTGAACACATGCCTGCCAGTCAGCGACCGAAGCTTGGCGCTCGCCAGAAGGCGCCCTCCCTGAGACGGAAGCGGCAGCTCCAGCCGCCAGCCCTGCTCGTCCTGACGTACCCATTGTCCTTGTCCTGTTTCTCTCACATAGCTGTTCAGCAAGCTCATGAGCGTCGCTCTGGCTGCAATTCGCTTCGCATTGTCCACGTGTCCCATACGGTTCCCTCTCCCCTATACGATATGGTATTGCTTCGTATGCTGCTGCTCCAAGGCGGAGCCCACACTTACAATGCGTTCGATGACGCGCCCGATCTCCGCCGATGTGGCGGTCGGGTTCAGCAGCGTCAGCTTCAAGCAATCGTTCTGCTGCAGACGCGTTCGAGCGATGACCGCCTCCCCGCTGCGCAGCAGCTCCTCGCGAATATGGCGGTTGACCTCGCCGATGAGCTCATCCGAGTCCAGCTCGCCCCTATAGCGGAACACCACTGTGCTTAGCACAGGCTCGGCCAGCAGCTCGAGAGCGGGACTGCGGCGCACCTGCTCCGCCACGACCGACGCCAGCTCGATGACCGTATCGATCATGCATCCGAGCCGCTTCCGCCCTACGAGCTGCAGCGACATATACAGCTTCAGCGCATCGAACCGCCGAGTCGTCTGCAGCGACTTGCCGACCAAGTTCGGCACGCCATCCTCATCGTCGCGCTGCGGGTTCAAGTAATCGGCATGCAGTCGCACGTACCGATACATCGACCGCTCCCGTACGAGGAACGCCCCGCAGCTGATCGGCTGGAAGAACAGCTTGTGGAAATCGACCGCAATCGAATCCGAAGCCTCGATTCCGTCCAGCAGCGACGCATACTGATCGCTCAGCAGCACCGCTCCTCCGTACGCTGCGTCCGTATGCAGCCACAGTCTGTCTCTGCGGGCAATCGCAGCGAGCTCGGGAAGCGGATCGACCGCCCCCAGATCCGTCGTCCCTGCCGTCGCGACGATGGCGAAGGGCAGCAGCTCCAGCTCCCTCAGCTGCAGCAGCGCCTTCTCCAGCGCGTCGACGCGCATTCGTCCTCGCTCATCGCACGGAATCGTCATGACGCTCTCGTGCCCAAGTCCCAGCAGCGCCGCCGATTGCTTCACCGTGAAGTGCGCCGCCTCCGAGCATAGCACGCGCAGTCGTGACGCCTCGGGAGGGAGGCCCCGCTGCTGGATGCTCCAGCCCCAGCGGTCCTCAGCGTAATGATCGCGGGCGAGCAGCAGTCCCATCAGATTGGACTGGGTGCCGCCGCTTGTGAACACGCCGTCGCTGCCGCCCTCGGGCAGGCTGAATAAGCTGCACAGCCAGCGGACCACCTCCTGCTCCACCATCGTCGCCGACATGCTCTGATCCCATGAATCCATCGAAGCATTCGTTCCAGTAATGAGCAGCTCGGCAGCCAGCGACGCTTGCAGCGGAGGGCAATGCAGATGCGCCATGCAGAGCGGATGCGTCACCACAGCGCTATGCTGAAGCAGCAGCTCACCGAGACGGGGCAGCAGCTCCGCAGCGTTCCCCTCCTCCTCCGGGCACACCGGATAGCGACGCACCCCGTCTCGCAGCGATAGCGGGTCCGCACCACTGTACGGCTTGTCTGCGCTGGCGAAGTGCTGGATCAACACCTCGACCGACTCGTGCATGAGCTGCCGATACGTGCGCTGACTCTCCTCCTTGCCTGTCAAAAAATCGTTCTCATACGCATACTCGGTCATACGCCGCTTACCGCCCCTTCCACCGATCCGCATGCCTGCTCGGCCGCCAGCACTGCCTCATGGAACAGCTCGCCGATTCGGTCGATCTGCGCCTCCTCAACGATGAGCGGCGGCAAAAACCGCACGACGCTTCCATGTCGCCCGCCTAGCTCCAAAATGAGCCCTCGGTCGAAGCACTGCTTCTGTACCTCTCTGGCAAGCTGCGCATGCGCAGGGAAGCTGCCGAGCGGATCGGGAGCGTACGCAGCGTTCACAATCTCCGCCCCGACCATCAGCCCGCGTCCGCGCACTTCACCGATGCTGCGGCACGAGGTGCGTGTCTGCTCCAGATGGCGCATCAGACGAAGCCCCATACGCTCGGCATGCTGCGCCAGTCCTTGCTCGCGGATGAAGCGCATCGTCGCCGTGCCCGCTGCCATCGCCAGCTGATTGCCTCGGAACGTCCCAGCATGTGCGCCAGGCTCCCATTGGTCCAGCTCCTCGCGGTATACGACGACCGATAGCGGCAGGCTGCCGCCCACAGCCTTGGAGATGACGACGATGTCCGGCACAATACCGGCATGCTCGAAGGCGAACATGCGCCCCGTGCGGCCAAGACCCGTCTGCACCTCATCGGCGATCAGCGGAATGCCGCGCTCGCTCGTCATCTGCCGTAGCGCCCTTGTCCATTCATCCGGCGCAGGAATGACGCCGCCCTCACCTTGGACGAGCTCCAGAATGACTCCCGCAGGAGGCAAGACACCGCTCTCCGGATCGTCGAGCAAATTGTGAATATATCGAGTGCCTACCTCTGCCCCCATCGACCCACCTAGTCCGAACGGACAACGATAGGAGTACGGATACGGTAAAAATTGCACATTCGGCACCAGCGTGCCAACGTGCCGCTTCGGCTGCAGATTGCCCATTAGGCTGAGCGCCCCCGCCGTCATGCCGTGATAGCCCCCTTGGAAGGAGAACATTCCCGAGCGACCCGTTGCCGTCTTCGCCAGCTTCATCGCCGCCTCCACGCCGTCTGCGCCCGTCGGTCCGCAGAACTGAATGCGCCCCTTGCGAGCCAGCTCCTCCGGCAAGTGGCTGAACAGCTCATCGACGAACCGCTCCTTCACCGGAGTCGTCAGGTCGAGCGTATGAAGCGGCAGCTCCGCGCGAAGCGTCTGTTCGATCGCCTCGATGACGACCGGATGATTGTGACCAAGAGCCAGCGTCCCTGCACCGGCCAAGCAATCGATATATACCTTGCCGTCCGCATCCTTCACCTGCAGCCCCTTCGCCTCGACGAGCGCAAGCGGCAGCTTGCGCGGATACGATCTTGCATTCGATTCCCGCATACGTTGGCTTTCCAAATACGCTGCATTTCCCATCAATTTGAGCCCCCCATTTGGAAATTAATGACACCACGCCTTGATGGAGCCCATTTTAAATGATAATCATTATCAATGCAACACTTTTTATTAAATATAAAATTGTGGTTAAGTATAGAAAAAATATGTTGACAACGATTCTCATTCTCAAGTAAAGTAAAGAGAATAACTTAACAAACGGACTACGCAAGGCTCTGTGCTCCCGCCTGATCAAATAGCCAGACTCAGCTCCACATGACAGCGACTGTCCCTCCCAGCCGCCGTCGACGGAAGTGGCACTCCCAGTCAGCGGACTACTGGCGCATGGAGCAACCCGCACCTGCTGGCCGTCGATCCATTGCTGCGGGTGAACTGGTCGTCAGCCGCAGCTGCCCCTTACAGATCCCGTCACAGCTAGGTGCGACGTCGTTTAACGTGCATACTCGCACAGCTCGCGCAACTATCGCTTGCTTTTCACTCCGAGATCGCATATAATTAACTTCGCTGTCACTTTTGGAAGCTTGATTGGCTTTATGTGAAAGCAGCACGCGCCCGTGGTCCAATGGATATGACGTAGGCCTCCGGAGCCTGAGATTAAGGTTCGATTCCTTACGGGCGCGCCACTATACTTACTACCAACAATCAGTCCTCTGCTCGGAAGACTGATTTTTTTTGCGTTCGAGTTTGACCTTTCTTGACCTTTGGTTGAGATTCCGTTATTATGGTTATAGTTTTAATATCAAAGGAGGGTGCAGCACAATGAGCTTTATTCCTATGGTTGTTGAACCGGATGCAAGAGGAGAACGCGCCTACGATATTTACTCGCGACTTCTGAAGGACCGGATCATTTTTCTCGGAAGCCCGATTAACGACGTTGTCGCCAATTCGATCATTGCGCAGATGCTGTTCTTAGCTGCCCAAGATCCGGATAAAGAAATTAGTCTGTACATCAACAGCCCCGGTGGCTCTATCACCTCCGGCATGGCGATCTATGACACGATGCAATTCATCAAGCCGGACGTCTCGACGATCTGCGTCGGTATGGCCGCTTCGATGGGCGCCTTCCTGCTGTCTGCAGGCGCGAAGGGCAAGCGCTACGCGCTGCCGAACAGCGAGGTCATGATCCATCAGCCGCTCGGCGGCGCAGAAGGTCAAGCGAGTGACATCGAGATTCGCGCGAAGCGCATTCTGAAGATGCGTGATAAGCTGAATACGATTCTCGCAGAGCGTACAGGTCAATCGTTCGAGACGATCGAGAAGGATACGGACCGCGACAATTTCATGTCTGCTGAGGAAGCAATGAAGTACGGCTTGATCGACAAGGTTATTGAGAAGATTTAAGACGTTCCTGCAGTCCGATTAGACGAACAGCCCCGATACAAGCGCGCTTATGCGTGCCGCTATCGGGGCTGTTGCTTATCAGTCGTAAGCCGAAGAAGCCTCCGTCTGCATCATGCTGACAGAGGCTTCTCACACCATATGCTGTTAAGGCGCCCGCTCATCGAGCGGGTAGAAGATAATGTCGATCGGGAACGCCGACCCCGCCGGCGGGCTGAACTCGATATCGAGCGACTCCTCTGTTCCGGTCGTGCGCGCAATAATTTGCAGGCCGTCGAACGCCGTCATAATGCCCGACTCTGGCACAAGTCGCATTTCACCGTTAATTTTGAACGGACCCTTGAATACGCCGCCTCTTGGCAGCACCAGCACCGCCAGCTTACGAGGCTTCACCGCATGAATTTTGTAGATGACACCGTAGTTGCCATCATTGAACACCGGCGTGCCGCGCAGCGGGTCGAAGCCCGGCTGGAACGGATCGAGCTTGCCGTCGCCGATCACGAGCCTTGACGGCTTCGTGAAGCTCGTCGCGTCGATGTTCCAGGTTACCTCCGATACTGGGAATGTACCTCTCACATGTCCGTTGAACGCCAGTCGCGGAAGCTCGAGCGACTCTGTAGACAGCTCCTTATCCACCACGAACGTGAATTGAACCTCGCCGTCCGTCTCCACATCATAGAACAGGTTCACGCCCTGATTCGGATAAAATTCCGGCATCTGCTTATAGATGAACGTCTGCTTAGGAGGAATCGTGATCTTCTCGTTCAACGGGTCTCCGAGCAGGAAGTCGACCGTCGCCTCATTGCCAATTAGATTGGCATAGACGGATGGCCATACTTCACCCTTATTCGTCGTCTTGACGGTAACCGGCTTACTCGTATTGTTCGTTACGAGAATACCGAGCTCCACCATCTCGTTCATGCCGTTCACATGATCGGCATACAGTCTTCCTTTGCCGTTCATCGTATCCTCATACAGCACGCCAAGCTCGGTGAACGTCTCCGGGCTGTCGCTGACGAGCAGCCTGCGAGACGTATCCTCGCTTACCTGCTTCGACAGCATGGGTAGCTCGTGGAAGTTGCCCCACAGAATCGACCAGTTCGTCTTCATGAACGAACCGATCGGCTTCATATAGATCGGATATTCGACCTCGCTCAAGTACGGCTCCTTACTGATCACCACATAGCGCGTGTACGGCTCACTCTTGTTCCCGTGTCGATCCTCGACCGTCAGCGTAATCGGGTACGTGCCCGGCGTGAAGAATACTTCCGCCTTGCCGGTCCACTTATAATTAATGGTCCCCTCCGCGTCCGGGTCGTAGCTCAAGTCGATATACTTGATCGGCTCTCCCAGTCGGTACACCGGCTTGCCGAAGGCGAACTTGGCCACCGGCTTGGAGTTATCTTGGTCAGGGTTATAGATGCCCTTCGGCGCTTGCACGTGTAGCACCTCAACGCGTCTCAACTCGTCGTTGTAGGTATACTTGGCGTTCATGTAATCGGCCAGCCACGTCAGCTTAATCATCAGACGACCATTGACGATTGCAGCAGCCTCATCGAAATGCACCCAGTAGCCGCCGATCCAGATCGACTTATTATCGACATCGATTAAGATTTGCGCTCTTGGCGTCTCCATCTCGATCATACGGCTCTCCTCGTTCCACTCGACCTTCATACCGAACGCATCGCCGAGGAACTTGGCCGGAACGAACATCTTATCCTTAATAATCGTTGCAGGCGCATCGAGCTTCACCTGCTCCCCGTTCAAGAATGCCGCATCCTTGTTCAAGTACAGCAGCACATGCGTCGTCCCAGCAGAAGGCGGCCGCTCTTCCTTATCCGCTGCCGCCGCACCCGTGAAGCCGAATGTGGTCAGTAGCAAGCACAGCACGAGCAATAGCGATAGTTCATTTTTTCTCTGTAGCATGCTTCTCTCTTCTCCTCTTTAGTTCCGTTTTCAGGATACCAATAACTGCACCATTTTAGACGCTCGATCCATGATAAAGGTTTCTCTCTGCTGTAAAAATATAGTGGGCAGTGTAAAAAGAAAAGAGCTGCCTGCAGGCAGCTCCCGTCATCGTCGATCCTTATTTAAGAAGCATGCAACCTTAACCTTAACGCCCGCACTTGGAGCAGCAGCTCATACGGCTGATGCAAACGCATACACACCATCCTGCACGCAACCGCAATCCACGAGCTCTCGTGGACTGCCGCATGCTCGCATTCTCGAGGTGAAGGTTCCTTATGTGATGGTGGTGAAGCTTCCGTAAGCGGAAGCTTACCGTTCCTTACTGATTCTCCAGCTCCTCTTTGCTGACCAAAGCGACTAAAGCGTTTACAGCCTGCTCAGCATCCGATCCCTCTGCACTAATATGGACTTCAGTCCCTGTGCTGATCGCCAAGCTCATGATTCCCATGATGCTTTTGGCATTCACCTTCTTCTCGTCCTTCTCCACAAAGATTTCGGAAGAAAACTTGTTGGCTTCCTGAACGAAAAGTGCCGCCGGTCTGGCATGAAGGCCTGTTTTCAACTTGACGACTACTGGGCGTCTCGACATGCAACCAATACCCCCTACTTTTAATAGCTGATGCTTTTATTATTTCAGTTGGTGACAGAATCGCTAGCATAAAGCAAAAAAATTGCGATTTTTCATCTAGTATATCATTTTCCGTTGCATTGCACTAGAAAATTTGAAAAAATCCACAAAAAATCTAAACTTCAAAGTAATTTCGCTTATTTTCGAAGCTTTTCAGCCAATTCATCGATTTTCCTTAACCGATGGTTAACTCCAGACTTACTCACCTTCCCCTTCAGCAGGTCTCCGACCTCCTTCAGGTTCATATCCGGATGCATGAGGCGAATTTCCGCCACCTCGCGCAGCTTATCCGGAAGCTTATCGAGCCCGATCTCCTTCTGCAGCAGTCGGATGTTGTCAATTTGCCGGACAGCAGCGCCGATCGTCTTGTTCAAGTTGGCCGTTTCGCAATTGACAAGCCGATTGACGGAATTACGCATGTCCTTCATGATCCGAACATCCTCGAACCGCAGCAGCGCCTGATGTGCGCCGATCAGACTCAGAAATTCGATGATCTTCTCGCCCTCTTTAATATACAGCACGAAGCCCTTCTTCCGCTCAATACAGCGCGCGTTCAAGTCGAACTCGTTCGCAAGCTTACAGAGCGCCTTACAGTGCTCTTCGTACATCGAGTATATTTCCAGATGGTACGATGAGCCCTCCGGATTGTTAACCGAGCCTCCGGCGAGGAAGGCTCCACGCAAGTACGCCCGCTTGCAGCAGCTTCGCTTGATCAGCGCAGCCTCAATGCCCGGCGTGAACAGGAATCCCTCGGAGACGATCTGCAGCTCCTTGAGTATATCCTGTACCTGCGTTGGCACACGAACGATGTAGACGTTGTTTTTTTTGAGCCGCATCTTTTTACGGACGAGCAGCTCCGTATGCACGCGGAACGTTTTTTTCAGCAGCGAATAAATTCTTCGAGCAATCGCAGCATTTTCTGTTGAAATGTCCAGCACAATCTTTTGGCTTGTCAGCTGCACGGACCCGTTCATGCGAATAAGCGAAGCTAATTCGGCGCGCTCGCAGCAGCTCTCCGACTCAAGCAGCGTCAGCTCCTTCTTCGTTACAGCGGCGAAGGACATGAATCTCACCTCTTCTTGAACATCCAGCTCTCCACCAATTGATAAATATGCTGGCTTAGCTTTTCGGCGTCATGCCGTAAATACGTCCGAAACAGCACGAACCGGTCCGCAATGACCTTGTACCCGTGCCGCTCCACCTCATCCCGATCAAGCTCGACGGGCCTTGCGCCCTGCTCTGCGTACTTGACAAGCACCTGCTCCGGAATTTCACTGTTATTGACGATGACATAATCGAACAAGTCTTCGCCAATATGATTGCGAATCGCCTTCAGGTGATCGCTCACCTTGTAATCATCGGTCTCGCCAGGCTGTGTCATGACGTTGCAGACGTACATCTTAAGTGATGTCGACTCGACGATCGCTTCGGTAATCTCCGGTACGAGCAGATTGGGCAATATGCTCGTGTACAAGCTCCCCGGACCTACAAGAATCGCGTCGGCCTTCCGAATCGCCTCCAGCGCCTCGGGCAGGGCGCGCGCATCGCTAGGCTCGATGGACACTCGTTTGATGACACCGCGAGCCTTCGGAATTTTGGACTCGCCCTCGACGTGGGAGCCGTCCTCCATATCCGCATGCAGCACGAGCGCCTGATCGGAGGAGGGCAGCACCCGTCCTCTAACCGCAAGCACCCGGCTCAGCTCCCGCACACCCGTTACGAAATCACCGGTAATATCCCTCATAGCCGCCAGCATTAGGTTACCCAAGCTGTGGCCTGCCAATCCGTTCCCCTTGTCAAACCGATATTCCAGAAGCTTCCCTAATAGCGGCTCCACATCGGCAAGCGCCGTAAGCACGTTCCGGATATCGCCAGGAGGAATAATTTCGAACTCCGAACGCAGTCTGCCAGAGCTTCCGCCGTCATCGGCCACTGTCACAATCGCGGTGATGTCGATCGGCTTCTGCTTCAAGCCGCGGAGCATAACGGACAGCCCGGTTCCCCCGCCGATGACTACGATTCGGGGCTGATACGCCGCATCGCCTTCCGCGTCTAGGCTCATCGCTTCACCTCAATGCGGTCCCGTTCGGAATCCCGATGATTCACACGGACGACCTCAGTCTCGCTGCTGCCCATCACTTTGCCCAAGTATTCAGCTATGGCCACTGACCGGTGCTTACCGCCCGTACAGCCGATGCCGACGACAATCTGGCTCTTGCCTTCCTTCTTATATTGGGGCACCAGAAAGTGCAGCATATCGAGCAGCTTAGTCAGAAACTCCTGCGTTTCATTCCACTTCATCACATAGTCGTACACTTCGCTGTCCTGTCCCGTATTCGGCCGCAGATGATCGATATAATGCGGATTCGGCAAAAAACGAACATCGAAGATGAGATCCGCGTCAATCGGAATGCCATACTTGAAGCCGAACGAGATGACGTTGATCGAGATGCTGCCGCTCTCCAGCGTCGAAAATCTCGAGGCGATCTTCTCCTTCAGCTGAGCGGGCTTCAAGCTGCTCGTATCGATGACCTGCGTCGCGAGCCCCTTCAGCTCCTCCAGCAGCTTGCGCTCCTGCTGAATGCCCTCGAGCGGTGCGCCCGTCGGAGCGAGCGGATGCTTGCGCCGACTCTCCTTGTAGCGCTGTACCAGCACGGCATCGGTCGACTCCAGGAACAGAATTTCATTCGTAATTGTATAATTCTCGTTCAAGTACCGAAGCGATGAGGAAAGTGTATTGAAAAACTCGCGCCCGCGCAAATCGATGACCAGCGCGACCTTGCCGATGCGTCCCTTCGACTGCTCAATGAGCTCCGCAAATTTCGGGATGAGCACCGGCGGTAAATTATCCACGCAAAAGTAGCCGAGATCCTCTAAGCTCTGTACCGCGATCGTCTTACCGGCGCCGGACATCCCGGTAATGATGACCAGCTTGCCAATACTTTGCAGCTCATCCATGGGAATCAGCACTCCTTTCGTATGGTATTCGAATCGTTATGCCTTGTGGTCAGGCACGCAGGCTCAGTCCAGCCGCACCGACAATACCTGCATCGTTGCCCAGAATGGCCGGTACGATGTCCACGCCTTCCTTCACCGTCTCCTGCGCATGCTCGATGTAATATTTACGTATCGCATCGAACAATATATCTCCAGCCTTAGACACGCCGCCGCCTACGATAAAGCGCTGTGGATTCAGCACAACCGAGATAAGCGCCATCGACTTGCCGATATACAGCGCCGCTCGGTTAATGATGCGGAGCGCCGTCTCGTCGCCGGTCTTCGCCGCATCGAAGACGTCCTTCGCCATGATGTTCTCGACAAGCGCCAGTGACGTATGCTCCCCGCGCGCAACCGCTTCCTTGGCCATCCGAATAATGCCTGTAGCTGACGACACCGTCTCGAGACATCCCTTCTTGCCGCAGCCGCAATCGATCGCCTCAAGGTCCGGTACGATCACCATATGCCCCAGCTCGCCAGCCATGCCGTTGAAGCCTTCATAAATATGACCACGGATAATAACACCACCGCCCACACCCGTTCCGAGCGTATAGCACACCAAGTTGTTAATACCCTTGCCTGCACCTGCCCATGCTTCGCCAAGCGCGGCAACGTTCGCATCGTTATTGATCTTGACCGGCTTACCCAGCTTCTCCTCCAAGATCCTTCTGACCGGTACATCCCGCCAGCCCAGATTCGGCGCCAGCTTCATAACGCCCTCTTCCATGTCCATGAAGCCTGCAAAACCGGCTCCGATGCCAGCTACCTGCTCCCATGTGTATGCAGATTCCTCGACAAGCTTGCGTGCATATTGCGCAATATTTTCGAGGACGACATCCGCTCCGTGCTCCGTTCCCGTTGGCCCCTCGTAAGTTTGCAGCAGATTGCCCTGCTCATCGCACAAACCGAGCTTAATCGTTGTACCTCCAAGATCGACTCCTAAGTATACTTTACCGCTCATCGTTGGCTTCACCTCATTAATTAACAATCGCATCCATAACATACTTATCGTTCGTCGGCTTGCACTCCTGTTCCAACTATAAGACAACCTATACGACAGGTCAAGACAAGACAATAGGAAAAAGCGTGAAACAATACTGTTCCACGCTTGCTATAAAGCGGTTCTTTAGAGCGACTTGCTCCAATCGTGCACCATATGCCCCTCAAGAAACTTCTCACAGTCAAGAGCCGCCATACAGCCGCTGCCTGCTGCAGTAATCGCTTGACGGTACTTGCTATCCTGCACGTCTCCGCAAGTGAATACACCTTCGACATTCGTCATCGACGTCCCCGGCTTCACCATAATGTAGCCGATCTCGTCGGTTGCGACCTGTCCTGCAAGGAACTCGGTATTCGGCTTATGACCGATCGCAACGAAGATGCCGTCCGTCTCGATCAGCTCCTCCTCACCGGTCTCGTTGTTCTTCACCTTCAGACCGGTTACGCCCTTATCACCGGCGACCACCTCAAGCGGTGTCCGGTTCAAGCTCCAGGCGACCTTCTCGTTCTCGCGGGCGCGGTCCTGCATAATTTTCGAGGCGCGCAGCTCGCTGCGGCGATGGACGAGCGTCACCTGAGTGGCGAAGCGCGTTAAGAAGTTCGCTTCCTCCATCGCCGAGTCGCCACCGCCGACGACAATAATCTTTTTGCCGCGGAAGAAGAAGCCGTCACACGTTGCGCATGTGCTCACGCCGCGTCCGATATTCTCCTTCTCGTTCGTAATACCGAGCAGCTTCGCCGATGCTCCGGTCGAGATAATGAGCGACTCCGCCTCCAGATCGCCGATCCCTTCGACATTCAGCTTGAACGGACGCTTGGACAGATCCACCTTATTGACCCAGCCCGTCTTGAACTCGGCTCCGAAGCGCTCCGCCTGCTTACGCATGTTCGTCATGAGCTCAGGCCCCATAATGCCCTCAGGAAAGCCCGGGAAGTTCTCCACCTCGGTCGTCGTCGTCAGCTGTCCGCCCGGCTCCGGCCCCTCGATAACGAGTGGACTCAGATTCGCTCGCGCCAAATATATAGCTGCCGTAAGACCGGCAGGTCCCGTGCCGATTACGATCGATTTGTACATATGCTCATGCACTCCTTTCCATCCTGCTTAATCCATTACATCGTATTATGAAGTAGAATCCATCCCAGGTAACTTGCGGAATATCGAGTCCATCTTCTCGAGCAGGCCGCATACCGCATCGATCGACTTGGCATTCTTGCTTACCGTAACAGCGGACACGCCATACCGATTGGCCAGCTCCTGGAACGATAACGTGCGGCGGTGCATGCGGGCTATCCAATATTCGAGTGCAGCGGCCCAGCCCTCTACCTTCGTAATCTTCGGCACCTCGGGGAACACGCGGGTCAAGTACTCGACCCATAGCGTCTGCAGGTCGTACTGCTGCACCATATCGTAGCGGCGTGCCATGTGACGCAGTGCCACCTCCATGACGGTCTGCCATTTCGGATCCCACACTGGCAGGTTGGGCGAATGCGGCGAAGGGGCAACCGTCGTACGGCATCCCTCCAGCACCGCCTGCAGCGGCCTCTGAACACCTAGACTTCGCAGCACGAAGATCGCGACCTTCTTGAGATAGTCGTCCTCATCAGGCAGTGCGATGAACTCGCTCAGCACATCCTTCACTTCCTCGTCGGCAAGGAGCGCGAACGCTTGAATCACTTGAAGCTTCGTGTTGCTGTCCCCGTGTCGCAGCGCCCAGAAGAAGGAAGCGCGAACGAGAGGATCCTTCTTCAGCTGCTCGGGCAGTCCGTTCTCCGATCTGCTCTTATCAATCGTGCGCAGCTGCTCCTCGAACGGGAGCTGGTAATGGTAGCTCACTTGCGCAACGCCGTCTGCGGCAGACGGATCTGACATGTCCTTGTGCTCGTGAGTCTGTCCGACAATATTCAAGTAAAACTTCGGAATCTCCGAGCCAGGGTCCAGCTTCTGCACTTGTCTCCACAGCTTCTCCGCATCGTGCAGCCGACCTGTATTATATGCGGCCACTGCGGCATAATGATGCAGGCAAGGGTCATCCGTCGCCTCTCCGCCCTTTAGGAGTCGCTTGAACAAGCGGTACGCCTGCTCATGCTCACTTAAGATACCCATCGTCGTAGCGAGTTTAAACACATGATCCTGATGAAACGGGTACGTCTTGCGCAGCAGCTCCAGCAGCTCGGACAGCTCGTTCTTATCTCCGAAGTGCTGGTAGAAGATCGCAAGGTTGCACAATGCGTGCAAATTGCCTGGCTCCAGCTCCAGCACCTGCTTAATCATCGCAACCGACTTCTCGAACAATCCCATGTAATAGTAAGCCAGTGCCAAATTGTTACGAGCCGCTATGAACTCCGGATGCGTGCGAATCAGCTTCTCCAGCAGCCTCACTGCCTCAGAGAATTTCCCCTCCTCCAGCAAGCTTCTCGCTTGATCATGCTCGAACAAGCCTTCACGGCTCTTAATCGTAGACAGCTTCGTCGGACGATCCAGCTCCAAGCGCAAAAGCTCCATCATTTCTTCCGATTCTTCTAAGAACTGCCCGTTCGGATCATTCTCCAAGTAGTGGACGATCGCCTTCTCGGCTGACTCGTATTTCTCCATGTTGGCAAAATTGTTCGCCATATAGAAGTAGCATTCCGTCATGGTCGGATCGATGCGATCAAGCACATGCTGCAGAATGACATTAGATTCCTCATAATTACCCATTTCAGACAACAGTCCGGCCAGGTTGCAATGATTAACCGGGTTTTCTGGCTCATATTCAGCTGCGCGGCGAAAATATTTCAATGCCTTATCGTAATGAAAACGGTCCAGGGACTGAACGGCTTTCTCGAAAAAGAACGTGGCATCCCTTTTCATCGGTACGACATTGGTTGCGGGTTTGGGTAACACACGTTTTTTATTCTCCACGTCTATAAGGCACCTCCCTGAAACCTATTGATACCTCAGTATAACACAGGTAGGCCTCAAACCGTAAGGTTTGAGGCCTGATTCGATAGCGGAGCTGCACGCAGCAGCCGATTCAATCAACAAGTTACTTACACGCCGCCGTACTTGAACAACGAGCTGAGAGAGCCGCCGGACATGATGATATTAATCGCATCGGACAACAGATGAGCAACGGACAATACCTGGAACTTCTCGGAATGTCCGTCCGGAATCGCGATCGAATCCGTAATGACGACCTCCTTGATGTTCGGGTGATCCAGACGCTGCAGCGCAGGGCCCGAGAACACCGGGTGCGTCGCACAGACGTACGCATCGTTGGCACCGCGCTCCTTCAGACTCTCGACGACGTTAACAATCGTCGTTCCCGTATCGATCAAGTCCTCGATAATGATCGGCGTCATCCCTTCGACGTCACCGATCACATGCGTAATGACCGATTCGTTGTGTGCCGGTCTCTTCTTGATCATCATAGCGAACGGCGTATCGAGAATGTTCGCCATCTTCTCCGCAGTCGTCGCGCGACCTGCATCCGGAGACACGATGATCGCATTCGGAAGATTCAACCGCTTGATGTAATCGCTGACGAGATCAAGCGCTGTAAGATGATCCACCGGTATATTGAAGAAGCCTTGAATCGCCGGGGCATGCAGGTCGATGGTAATAACGCGGTCTGCGCCGGCTGCCGTCAGCAGGTCAGCGACCAGCTTCGCCGAGATCGGCTCACGCGGCGCTGCCTTCCGCTCTTGGCGGGAGTAACCATAGTATGGAACGACAAGATTGATCGTTCTCGCCGAAGCGCGCTTCGCCGCATCCATCATGACTAGAAGCTCCATGAAGTTCTCATTAATCGGATCCGAGAACGTCTGTACGAGGAATACGTCGCAGTTACGAATGCTCTCTTCGAAGAGACAGTAGATTTCCCCGCTCTTGAATCGGGAAAGCTTAATCTGGCCTAGCGGCACCTCAAGCTCCTTACAAATGCGCTCCGCCAGCTTCGGGTTGGACGAACCCGAAAAAATCTTCATTTTGTCGCTGTACATGGTTACCTCCGCTTTCTAAAGGGTACATAGGTTGATTCATTTCGACATGCTCCGACTACTTATGACAAGGATTGCTCGTTAGCTATAGCTTTACATAAAATTAAAACATTCATTACAACCTTATTATACATGAAATGAATCGATTCCAATAGGCACCATCGTACGATTACGCGCTTTAAATGTGGCTAATTCGTTAAATCCGACAGCTTTCAACATATCGACAGCCTGATCCAAATATTGCGACAACCGCTCCGGCTGGTGCGCATCCGAGCCGATCGTCACCGGAATACCGAGCTCCAGCGCATATTCGAGCATCCGGCGACTCGGGAACATCTCGTTCACCGGCATCCGCAAGCCCGACGCGTTCAGCTCAATCGCCATATCGGCGGCCTTCACCGCCTCAAGCGCGCGACGCTCTAGCTGCTGCACATCGCAGTCCGGCTTGAAGCCGAAGCGCTTGATGACATCGATGTGACCGATATAGTCGTACAAGCCGGTACGACACGCCTTCTCGACAGCGTCGTAATATTGCTCGTACACCGCGTAAGCGTCCCGCTCCTTCCAGCCGTCCGTCTGGCGGTAGTCCGTAATGTCCCACTCGCCGAGGAAATGAACGGAGCCGATGACGTAATCCCACGGGTAAGCGCGGATGATCCGCTCAATCTCCGTCTCCCAGCCCTCGATATAATCGCCCTCCAGACCGACGCGGATGTCAATCTGATCCTTGTACTTCTGCTGCAGACGGAACGCCTCCTCCACATAGTGCGGAAGCTCCTCCATCGGCATCGCCATGCCGGGCAAGTAGGTAGCCGGGTCTACATGGAGCAAGGGCATGTGATCGGACAGCCCCAGCTGGGTCAGCCCAATCTCAATGCCCCTTAATACGTACTCCTCCAGCTCACCCGACGCATGCCCGCAGCGCACATGGTGCGTGTGGTAATCGATTCGCATCGTTGAACGTTCCCTCCTGAAATAACAAGCCCCGAGCCGATCGGATCGTATCGGATCATGTTACTTATTTATTATGACGGCGGTCCAGCTCCTGCATAATGTCATCGAGCGGCACCTGCTGCTCCCGCAGCAGCACGAGCAGGTGGAACAGCAGATCGCTCGCCTCGTACCTTAGCTCCTCGCGGCTGCGATTCTTCGCTGCGATGATGACCTCGCCCGCTTCCTCGCCGACCTTCTTCAAAATCTTGTCGACGCCCTTCTCGAACAAGTACGTCGTATACGCACCCTCTGGACGCTCGGCATCACGCTGTGCAATCGTCGCCTCGAGCTTGTTAAGGATCTCGAAGCGGTCCTGTCCTGACGCCGCTCCTGCAGTAGCCTGCTGGCCTTCGGCCTTGTCCTGCCACACGCCAAGCGCAGGCTCGTTATAGAAGCAGCTGTACTGGCCCGTATGACAGGCCGGTCCTGCCTGCTCCACCTGCACGAGCAGCGTGTCGCCGTCGCAGTCGTACTTCAGCGAGCGCACCTTCTGAATGTGCCCGCTCGTCGCGCCCTTATGCCACAGCTCGCTGCGCGAGCGGCTCCAGAACCACGTCTGGCCACTCTCCAGCGTCTTGCCGAGCGACTCCTCGTTCATATAGGCCAGCATGAGCACTTCCTTGCTGACCGCATCCTGCACGATGGCCGGCACGAGACCATGCGCATCCCAGCGAATCGCAGCATTCAGCTCCTGCAAGCTTGCCGCCGCACCGCGTTGTTCACTCATCGCACTTCCACACCTTTCGCTCTGAGGTCGCTCTTGACCTCTTCAATCGTCATTTCTTTATAGTGAAAAATCGTCGCAGCCAGTCCCGCATCCGCCTTCGCCTCCGCGAACACGTCATGGAAGTGCTCCTTCTTCCCCGCACCGCCCGAAGCGATGACCGGAATCGAGACGAGCTCCGATACCGCCTTCGTCAGCGGCAGGTCGAAGCCGTCCTTCGTGCCGTCCGCATCCATGCTCGTGAGCAGAATCTCGCCTGCGCCAAGACGCTCGATCTCCCGTACCCACTCCAGCGCCTTCATGCCAGTTCCGTTCCGTCCGCCGTGGGTGAACACCTCCCACTCGCCCCACTCCGCATTGAACCGCGCATCCACCGCGACAACGATACATTGCGAGCCGAAGCGGCGAGCGCCGTCAGCGACGAGCTGCGGATTGCGCACAGCGGCCGTATTGATACCGATCTTATCTGCGCCTGCGCGCAGCAGCCGCTTCATATCGTCCACGCTGGCGATACCTCCGCCGACCGTGAACGGGATCGTAATCTGCTCCGCGGTCTTCTGTACGACCTCGATCATCGTCGCCCGTCCTTCATGCGACGCTGAGATGTCGAGGAAGACGAGCTCATCAGCGCCCTCGCGATCATAGATCGAGGCCAGCTCGACCGGATCTCCTGCATCACGCAGGTTGACGAAGTTCACGCCCTTCACCACCCGGCCATCCTTCACATCCAGACAAGGGATAATGCGCTTAGTCAGCATACGCGTCCCCTCCTTTACCGTTCATAATCCATCCATGCTTATACTACAGCCGTATCCTCCGAGCTCTACACCAATGCCTGCGCCTCGATCAGCTTAATGCTTCCCGTATACAGCGCCTTGCCGACGATCGCACCGCCGACGCCTTCAGACACATGCTCGGCGAGACGCTGCAGATCCGAATATTGGCTGACGCCGCCGGATGCAATGACCTCTTGACCGGATACCTTCGCGAGCGCAACGATTGCCTCCACGTTCGGACCCTCCATCATGCCGTCACGGGAGATGTCCGTGAAGATGAACGTACGCGCACCCTCCGCCGCCAGCTCAACCGCAAGGTCGGTCGCCTTCACCTGACTCGTCTCGAGCCAGCCGCGCGTCGCTACGAAGCCGTCACGCGCATCAAGACCGATCGCGATCTTCTCGCCGTGCTTCTTCAGCACGCTGCGTACGAAGTCGCGGTCCTCAATCGCCGCCGTGCCCAGAATGAGCCGCGACACGCCGAGCGACAGCACGTAGTCGACATCAGCCTGCGTCCGAATGCCGCCGCCGACCTGCACGGGCACCTGCACCGCCTGCGCGATGCTAGCGATCAGCTGATCGTTCACCGGCTTGCCTGCCTTCGCTCCGTCCAGATCGACCAGATGAATCCACTTCGCACCCTGCTCCGCCCAAGCCTTCGCGACCTCGAGCGGGTTCTCGTTATATACCGTTTCCTGATTATAATCGCCCTGGATCAGACGCACGCACTTGCCGCCGCGAATGTCGATCGCCGGATATATCGTGAATGAAGACATGAGCTCGACTCCTCCAATAATGTAAGATCAATTGAACCGTACCTGCTTAGACGACCTTCTTGCTCGCACACATCGATAAGAAATTATCGAGCAGCTGCATGCCGACCGCCCCGCTCTTCTCCGGGTGGAACTGCATGCCGTATACGTTCCCGCGTCCGACAATTGCCGTCACGGATTGGTAATAATCCGTGACCGCGAGCAGATCGTTCTCCCGCTCCGGCTTCACATGGTACGAGTGCACGAAGTAGACGTGCCCCTCCTCCAGTCCACGGAACAGCGGGCTCTGCTGACAGAATGACAGCTTATTCCAGCCCATATGCGGCACCTTGTAGTCGCCCTGGAAGCGCACGACCTCACCCGGCAGCAGGCCGAGCCCCTCATGCGTGCCGTGCTCCTCGCTGCGGTCGAACAGCATCTGCATGCCGAGGCAAATGCCGAGCAGCGGCTTGCCGCTTGCAGCGAACGCCTTCGTCGCGTCGATCAGCTTCGACTCGCGAAGATGCTCCATCGCGTCGCCGAACGCCCCGACGCCCGGCAAGATCGCGCCGTCCGCCTCGATCAGCTCACGCTCGTCCGACGTAATGATCGCCTCGTACCCGAGACGCTCGACCGCCGAGCGAACGCTGTGCAGGTTCCCCATGCCATAGTCGATGATCGCGATCATGGCTACAGAACCCCTTTCGTCGACGGCACGCCCTGTACGCGAGGATCGATGCTCGTCGCTTCATCGAGCGCACGTCCGAGCGCCTTGAATACAGCCTCCACCATATGATGCGTATTATGTCCGTAATGGACGATGACGTGCAGCGTAATACGCGCCTCGAGCGCGAATTTCCACAGAAACTCATGCACGAGCTCTGTCGTGAAGCTGCCGACCGTCTGCGACGGATATTGCGCCCGATA
This sequence comes from Paenibacillus sp. YYML68, assembly GCF_027923405.1. Lineage (NCBI taxonomy): Bacteria > Bacillati > Bacillota > Bacilli > Caryophanales > Paenibacillaceae > Paenibacillus > Paenibacillus sp. YYML68. The sequence goes on from NZ_BQYI01000001.1 coordinate 5,078,603, forward strand.
CTCCAGATGCGGACGATTGCTCACGTCGATAATGACCTGCGCCAGCGCCTCATCCATCGGGATGAACACGTTCGCGTACCGCTTGATGCCCTTCTTGTCGCCGAGCGCCTCGCGCAGCGTCTGTCCGAGACAGATGCCGATATCCTCGACCGTATGATGATCGTCGATCTCCACATCGCCTCGCGCATCTACCTTCAGGTCGAAGTGACCGTGCTTCGTGAACAGATCGAGCATATGGTTGAAGAACGGCACATCCGTCTCCAGCTCCGATATACCCGTACCGTCGATGTTGAATGCCAGCTTAATGTCCGTCTCGTTCGTACGTCGCGCTACCTCGGCCGTACGGCCGACGCGCAGCTCTTGTCCTTGCTCAGCCACGGGAATCGCCTTCCTTCTCCAGTCGTATTTGGATCGCGCGCGCGTGCGCCTCCAGTCCTTCATGACGCGCCAGCGCCATAATCGCCTCGCCATCGCGCAGCAGCGCTTCCTTGCTATATGAGATCACACTTGACTTTTTCATAAAATGATCCACGTTCAGCGGCGAAGAAAATCTCGCTGTCCCGTTCGTCGGCAGCACGTGGTTCGGTCCTGCGTAATAGTCGCCGACCGGCTCCGAGCTGTACGGCCCGAGGAAGATCGCACCCGCATTCTCAATGCGGCTTAAGTATTGGAATGGCTCCCGCACGATGACCTCAAGATGCTCGGGAGCGAGCTGGTTAATGACATCGATGCCTTCCTCCAAGCTGTCTACGGTCAATATCGCCCCGTAGTCGCGCACCGACGCCTCGGCAATGTCACGACGCGGCAGCTCAGCCAGCTGGCGCTCCACCTCCGCCTTCACCGCCTCGCCAAGCGCAGCCGACGGTGTCACAAGAATGGCCGACGCCATCTCATCGTGCTCCGCCTGCGACAGCAGATCAGCCGCCACGTAGCCGGGATCGGCCGAATCGTCGGCAAGCACGACAATCTCGCTCGGACCGGCGATACTGTCGATATCGACAACGCCGAACACGTATCGCTTCGCCAACGCGACGTAGATGTTGCCCGGGCCGACGATCTTGTCGGCCGGCTGGATCGATTCCGTGCCGTACGCGAGCGCGGCTACGGCCTGAGCGCCGCCGACGCGATAAATCTCGCGTACGCCTGCCTCTGCCGCCGCAACGAGAATGTGCGGGTTAATGCCCGCCTGACCCGCCGTCGATGGCGGCGTCACCATCACGATCTCCGGCACGCCCGCCACCTGCGCTGGGATCGCATTCATTAGCACGGACGACGGGTACGCCGCCTTGCCGCCCGGTACGTATAGGCCGACGCGGCGCAGCGGCCGCATCACTTGGCCGAGAATCGTGCCGTCCGGCTGCAGATCCATCCACGACGAGCGCAGCTGCTTCTCGTGGAAGCGGCGAATGTTCGCCGCCGCTCCGCGCAGCGCCGTCACGAACGCTTCGTCGACCTGCGCGTAAGCTGCCTCGATCTCCTGCTCCGTCACGCGCAGCTCGTCAATCTCGACGCGATCGAACTGCTTCGCAAGTCTGCGCAGCGCCGCATCGCCGTCGTTGCGCACCTCCTCGATGATGCGCTTGACGCTCTCATTTTGCTCCGGTGAGCCGTATTCAACCTCCCGCTTCAGCGAGAACTGGGATGCTGGCATCAGCTTCATCGTGCGCCGACCCCCTTCCCGACTGCAGCGATAACCGGCTGAAGCCGATCGCACAGCGACTGAATCGCCTCGTTCTTCATCCGATAGCTCACGCGATTGGCAATCAGACGGCTCGTAATCGAGAAGATAACCTCATGCTCCGCCAGTCCATTCTCTCGAATCGTACCGCCGGTCTCGACCATATCGACGATCCGATCCGCCAGCCCGATAAGCGGCGCCAGTTCGATGGAGCCATTCAGCTTAATGACCTCCACCTGCTGCCCCTGCTCGCGAAAATATTGCGAAGCCACGTTCGGATACTTCGTCGCCACGCGCGGATTCAGCACCGGCTTCCAATCGGGCAGCCCGATGACCGACATCCGGCAGCGCGCAATGCCGAGATCAAGCAGCTCATAGACGTCGCGGTTCTCCTCCATCAGCACGTCCTTGCCGACGACGCCGATATCGGCTACACCATATTCGACGTAGGTCGGCACGTCCACCGGCTTCGCCATTATGAACTCCATGTTCGCCTCAGGCACCGCGATGATCAGCTTACGGGATTCGTCCGTCTCCTCGGGAATCGTTAAGCCCGCCTCGCGAAACAGCTTCGACGCCTGTTTATAAATACGCCCCTTGGGCATCGCAACCTTCAATAACTCCTGCACCTGTATCGCCGCTCCTTTACTCCACCAACTCGATCACACTGTGATAGACGACGCCCTGCACCTGCACGGTCCCATCCGGTAGTTTCTCCACGGCTAGCCCCTGACCTTCGACGAGCAGCGTCTCTACAGACGCTTGCCCTTCAGCCCGCAGCACCATCGCACGGCTCAGCGCTTCATGGCGCTTACCCGCACTGTACGTAAGCAGCACCCGGCTCATCGTATCCTTAGCCGCGCCCTTGCTCAAGATCTCCAGCATCCGATTCGTCTTGAGCGCGAAGCCTGTAGCAGGCGCCGGACGACCGAACTGCGACAGCAGGTTGTCATACCGACCGCCGCTGCATACCGGGAAGCCGAGCTCAGCTGCATAGCCCTCGAACGTCATCCCCGTATAATAGGAGAAATCCCCGATCATCGTCAGGTCGATCAGCACATGCTCACTGACGCCGTACGCCTGCAGCACATCCCACATCTCGCATAGATGCGTAATGGCCGCGTGCGCCACCGGATCGTTCGTCAGCTGACGCGCCTGGCTGCAGATCTCCTGACCGCCGCGCAGCCGCAAGATACCCTCCAACTCACCGCGAATGTCATCGGGTAAGCCGAGCGACTTCAGCGCCTCTCTATAGCCGACGTAATCGCGGCTGAGCAGACAATCCTTCAAGAGGCTCTGCGCATCCAGACGATCGTGCAGCGTCTCCTGGAACAGACCGTTCAGGAAGCCGACGTGACCGAGCGCGATCTTGAACGACTGCACACCTGCTGCCTGGAGACAGGCGATCGCCAGCGCAATAATTTCCGCATCGGACTCACTGGACGCATCCCCGACAAGCTCCACGCCCGTCTGGAAAAACTCCGCATCCCGCCCCGCCTCCGCCTCAATCGCACGGAACACGTTCGAATGGTACGAAAGTCTGAGCGGGAACGGCTGGTCCTTCAGCAGCGATGACACGACTCGCGCGATTGGCGCCGTCATGTCCGAGCGCAGCACCAGCGTCGTCCCGTTGCGGTCCAGCAGCTTGAACAGCTTCTTATCCTCCGTCGAGCTGGCAGCTCCAACGGTATCGTAATATTCCAGCGTTGGGGTAATGATCTCGCGATAGCCCCAGCGCTCCATGCATTGCATCAGCTTGCTCTCGAGACTACGCAGCTGTGCTGCCGCCTCCGGCAAATAATCTTTTACGCCTGTCGGTTTTTCAAATACTTTCGGTTTGGACACTCGTCTTCACCTGCTATTATAAGATGTTGGTTATGCTTATTGCTCAAGCTTCGCTTTAGTTCGCTAATGTGCTACCATGCTACCAAAATAAAGGATGTACTCGTAAGTCTACCATGGAATGAAGGAAGCGTCAATGCAGAACGGACCTTCCCGCTCATCCATGACGCTCCTCATTCCTTACCATTGCACATACCATCGCACAGCCCCTTCGCCAGCTACTCCTGCTTCTCCTCCCGCACATCTGCACGGATGACGCGCAGTGGATTGCCTGCGACGAAGCTGTATGGCGCAACATCCTTATGGACGACCGAGCCTGCACCGATGACCGCGTGATCGCCGATCGTGACACCGGGCAATATCGTTGTATTCGCACCGATCATGACGTGGGAGCCGATCTTCACAGCACCGAGCCGATATTCCTTAATCAAGTATTCATGCGTCAATATCGTCGAATTGTACCCGATGATCGTATTATCCCCGACCTCAATCTTCTCAGGGAAGAACACATCCACCATCACCATTAAGGCAAAGGAAGCATGCTCCCCCACCTTCATCCCGAGAACACGGCGGTATATCCACCGTTTCAAGGGAAGGGAGGGCGCATACCTCGCAAGCTGGATGATCACGAAGTTCCGAACCGCCTTCACCCGGCTGATCGTGCTGTACACCTGCCACAGCGAGTTCGGCCCATCTACCGGATAACGGTCAGTCCTTCGCAACTGGCATTTCCCCTTCAACACCGACGATCGGCAGCAGCTCCCGCATATCATCAATCAAGTACGTCGGATTGTATTGGCGCAAGTACTCAAGACCCTTGAGCGACCACGATACGCCGACGCAAGCAACGCCCGCATTGTGCGCTGCCTCTAGGTCATAGTGGCTGTCCCCCACCATCAGTGTCTCCTCCGGCTTGCCGCCCAGCTCCGCAATCGCCTTGAAGATGCCCTCCGGGTCCGGCTTCGCACGTTCGACATCGTCCACCGTAATGACTGACCCGAAGTAGTCGAGGATGCCGGTCAGCTTCAGCCCCATATCTGTCGTCCGGCGCATCTTGCTCGTCACGACGCCGAGCTTCACACCTGCCTCGCGCAGCGTATGCAGCGTCTCGGCCACGTATGGGAACGCCTGCACCAGCTCGTCATGACGACGGATGTTGTACTCCCGATATTTCGTCACCAGATCGTCCACCTGATCTCTGGAGCGCCCTGTAAAGTACATCATCTGCTCCTGCAGCGGTCTGCCCATGTTCGGAATAATGTGATCGCGTGTGACAGGCTCCGGCGTGACGCCGTCGAACGTATGAATGAACGATTGAATAATGAGCTCGTTCGTATCGAGAATGGTGCCATCCAGATCAAACAGTACGGTACGGATCATCACTTTACTCCTTTATCCTCATTAGGATCAACCGCATCAGCGGATGCTTGGTCGGACTCTTCATTTCGATCAGCCTTCACCTGCTGCGCCTCTACCTCTGAAGCAGAATGTGTCATCGGCTGGTCGCTCAACGTAGCCGCTCCACCCTCTCTGGTCGCAAGGGAAACAATCGGGTCCGCATAGCGAGCGTCTGCAGCTCCTGTGCGGCGTCTTACGATAATAAGCACGATAGCAGCTACGATGATCAGCAGTGCAAGCAGCTGCGAGATCCGCACGTTGCCACCGTAGGTCAGCATCCCTTGCTCGAAGCCTAGTGCCGCCATTGGCGACCATAGAGCGTTCATCAGCGAAGCCAGCCAGCTCGGACCAATGAAGTCAAGACTGTCCGTACGGAAAGCCTCGATAAAGAAGCGGCCGATGGAATACCAGATGAAGTAGCTGAAGAACAGCTCGCCCGCCCGCATGAAGCTTTGCCTGCGCAGCACGAATAACACAATAAGACCGACCACGTTCCACAACGACTCATACAGGAATGTTGGATGATAGTACGTGTTATTAATCATCATCTGATTCACAATCCAGTCGGGCAACGTCAGGTTTTGACGCAGGAACGTCTCCGACACCGGACCGCCATGCGCCTCCTGGTTCACGAAGTTGCCCCACCGTCCGATCGCTTGACCGACGATCAAGCCGGGCGCGCATATGTCCGCGATGCGCCAGAAGTTATAGCCTTTGCGTCTTACGTAGATGACCGCAGCGATAATAGCGCCGATCAGTGCACCGTAGATGGCGATGCCGCCGTGCCATATTTTGAACACCTCGATGAAGTTATCCTTGTAATCCTCCCACTTGAACGCTACATAATAGATGCGCGCGCCGATGATCGCCGACGGAACGCCGATCAGCAAGAGGTCCATGAAGAAATCCGAAGGGATGCCGAAGCGCTTGCCTTCCTGAACGGCCAATAGCAAGCCGGCAATCGCTGCAGTACCCAGAATAATACCATACCAATGAACGGTCAGCGGCCCTAATGAGAATGCGACCGGATCCAATGCCAAGAACATGCGTTCGTCGTCTCCCTTACCCTAAGGGCGGACCACTCGGCCCGCACCTGTTATTGACTTGCAAGAGTCCATCCCAAGCAGGCTTGCGAACACGATATCGCTTAATCCAGGTCGTCCATATCGTCATTGAGTGATTCGGTCAGCTTGTTCGTGAATTGCAGCGCTGCGTTGTAGCCCATCCGCTTCAGACGATAGTTCATCGCCGCAACCTCGATAATGACGGCCAAGTTACGACCTGGACGAACCGGAATCGTCACGAGCGGCACATCCGTATCAATGATACGCGTCGTCTCCTCATCGAGTCCAAGCCGGTCGTACTGCTTATCCTGCTGCCAGTTCTCCAGCTTGCAGACGACCGATATTTTCTTCGACGTACGCACAGCGCCCGCACCGAACAAGGTCATCACATTGATAATGCCGATACCGCGAATTTCGAGCAAATACCGGATCAACTCCGGCGCGTTGCCGATTAGCGTGTGGTCGGCTGTCTGACGAATCTCGACCGCATCGTCGGCTACGAGGCGGTGTCCGCGCTTCACCAGCTCCAGCGCCGTCTCACTCTTACCGATGCCGCTCGTGCCCGATATGAGCATCCCAATGCCATAGACATCAACGAGTACGCCATGAATCGTAGTAGAGGGCGCAAGCCGGTTCTCCAGGAAGCCGGTCAATCGGCTTGCCAATATCGTCGTTGCCATCTGCGTCCGCAGCACCGCAATCCCACTCTCATGTGCAGCAGACAGCAGCTCGATCGGCACGTCTAAGCCGCGGCTTACAATAATACAAGGCGTCTCCTCCGGAGCGCACAGCCGGTTCATCCGTTCCTGTCTGTCCTCCGAGGACAGCCCTTCGAAGAAGGTCAGCTCCGTCTTCCCGAGAATTTGTACGCGATCCTTCGGATGGAACGCATAATAGCCCGCCATCTCGAGGCCTGGCCGATACAGGTCCGCGGTCATAATTGGGCGCTTCAAGCCGTTCTCCCCACTGATCACCTCTAGCTGAAATTGCTTCACCATATCTGCTACTTTTACTTTTTTAGGCAACGTTGTCGTCTCCTTTATATCCCAATACAATCATCGTAACGAAATCAGCATCATAAATCAACCGAAGGGCAGCCGCATGTACACGAAAAGCCGACCTATGCAGGCCGGCTTTCCAATAATTCTTTAATTAAGCGTTAAGCAGAATCGACTTTGTCGTTTCTTTATCGAAGAAGTGGACCTTGTTCATATCCACAGCAAGCTTAATGGTTTGACCTTCTGTCACATGGGAACGACCGTTCACACGTCCTACCACGTTCTGCGTGCCAAGGCCAGCCAAGTGAAGGATCAGCTCGTGACCGAGGTTCTCGGACACTTCAACGTGTGCGTTCACGACGGAATTCGGGGATGCCTCGATGAAGATCGCTTCCTCGTGGAAATCCTCTGGACGTACGCCCATGACGACTTCCTTGTTCGCATAACCCTTATCGCGAAGCAGCTTCGCTTTGCCTTCCGGAATTTGAACGTCTACGCCGTTCGCACGGAAGTGCAGGTTACCGCCTTGGTCGGAGAACGCGCCGCTGATGAAGTTCATCGACGGGGAGCCGATGAAGCCCGCAACGAACATGTTCACTGGGTAGTTGTAGATTTCTTCAGGCGTAGCAGCCTGCTGAATGATACCTTTATCCATAACGACGATCCGATCGCCCATTGTCATAGCTTCTGTCTGGTCATGCGTTACGTATACAGTCGTCGTCTCAAGACGCTTAACGAGCTTCGTGATCTCAGCACGCATCTGTACGCGCAGCTTCGCGTCGAGGTTGGAGAGCGGCTCATCCATCAAGAACACTTGCGGCTCACGAACGATCGCACGGCCCAGGGCAACACGCTGACGCTGACCACCGGAGAGCGCCTTCGGCTTACGGTCGAGCAGGTGCTCGATGTCAAGAATCTTAGCAGCTTCACGAACGCGAGCGTCGATGTCAGCCTTCTTGAACTTGCGCAGCTTCAGACCGAACGCCATGTTCTGGTACACGTTCATGTGCGGGTACAGAGCGTAGGACTGGAATACCATCGCGATGTCGCGATCCTTAGGAGCTACGTCGTTCACGAGGCGGTCGCCGATGTACAGCTCGCCTTCTGTGATCTCCTCAAGACCTGCGATCATACGAAGCGTAGTCGACTTACCACAGCCGGAAGCGCCTACGAGAACGAGAAACTCTTTATCTTGAATTTCCAAGTGGAAGTCCTTAACTGTCGCCTCTGTCGCACCTGGATATTTTTTCACAATATGATTTAAACGTACACCTGCCATGGATTGATTCCCCCTATGAATGGTATCGATTGATTATGAACCAATCATACCTTACGAGCCCTCTGCTGACTATGCACAATCTTCACAAAAAAATTACGACCTTTTCGTTACTTTGTACAATAGGAGCGCAAGCTTGACCAGTACGGCATGGTTGAACGTTCGAACGTCGAGCCCTGTCTCCTGCTTGAACTTGTCGAGCCTGTACAGCAACGTGTTACGGTGTATGTACAGCTTCTTGGCCGTCTCACTGACATTGCAGTCCAGCTGAAAAAAGTACTCCAGCGTCGTTACCGTCTCCCCATCGAGCGCGAAATCGAGCCGCTTCAGCACGCGCTCCAGGAAGCTCTGCTTCTCGCTGTCGGGAATGAGATGCACGAGCTTCTCCAGCTGCAGCTCCCACGGCATATGCATATTGCTGCCCACATTATAGGTACGACCTAGCAGTATCGTTTCTCTAAGCTGCAGGATAGCTGTGTACAGCGACTTCGCCGGGAGAATCGGATAGTACACGGCAAGGTGGCATTCTCCGATCCACTCACTCGCCAGCATATCGTGCAGCCCGTAGCCGATCGCGGCAAGCTGCTCCTCCACCGTTTCGTGCTCAGCTTCCTGCTTGTCGTCCCCAAGCCCTGCGGTTAATATTTTTTCCGCACCGAGTATGAGCCACTCCTTATCCGTCAACGGCACAAGCGTAATCGCTGTGTCGAAAAAAGACTCCAACAGCCGCTTCAGCTCCGCATACTTGACGCGCCGCGACGACGTCTGATCGACATAGAGCAGCAGCGGTATTTTGTTCGAATAGAGCGACAGCTGGGATACAAGTGTATCCGGCAGCTCGGCATGCACGGCGCCCAGCTCCTGTTGGCTCTTAACCCACTCCCTCAAGAGTGCCGCCTTGCTCTCGTCGCTGCTGGAGACGGCCGAGCTCTTCTCGGACTTGTGGCGCGTATCGAGCATAAGCTCGACAAGCAGCCGCTCCCTTGACGTTATGGCCTCGGCACTCATCTTGAACAGCAATAGCCCATCGCCATCTGCTCTAGTCTTGAAATAAATGTCTCCATCCCTCTCGGCAATGAGAGCATTGGAGCCAGTTCCGGCTTGCAACATCTCTGGCCAGCTGGCTGCGGGAATCCGTACTTCCTCAACAGATGCCCCTACTATACGTTCGACTTGCTGCCGCAAGCGCTCCCAATCCATACGGCTTCCTCTCCTTATTACAGGTGCGCCTCTCGCCATCCGACCGACCTGTTCATGCTTCTATGTATCGTATGCATCAGCCTCTGATGCTTGCTCTTTCTTCTATTGTAACATAACTGTGTCCCCGCTTCGAAAAAAGCATAAGCGCCGGAGCGCAGCAAAAAGGAAGAGGGGGGAGTCCCTCTTCCTAGTTGATCACTCTTCGCGCCGTTACGTAATGCTCATTCCACCAGCCGCTCTCAATGGTATCGAATTTCACACCGCCGTCGCCATACGTATGAAGCATCATGCCGTTGCCCACATAGATGCCTACATGTCCAATCTGCCCCTTAGAGCTTCTTGTTGTGAAGAACACAAGGTCACCAGCCTCCAGGTTACTGCGGCTTACATATTTGCCTTCCTTCGCTTGATTGCGAGATACTCGCGGCAGATCGATTCCGTACTTGTTATATACCCACTTGACGAAGGAAGAGCAGTCGAACGTCTCCGTTTGTCCATATTTCGCTCCGAATACGTAAGGGGTGCCCATGTACTCTTGTCCATACAGAATGACTTGGATGGCCAACTGGTCTTGCTTCGATAGAACACGTCGGCCGCCAATAAACTGCTTCTCGTGAACGCTAACGCTTCTTGTTACGACCTCATCCTTATAGCTTGAGGCGATAACCATTTTACCGTCACCTACATAGATTCCGGAGAAGCTAGGATCGTTGCCCTTACCGAAGAACAGCACATCGCCTGGCTTAGCTGTGCTTAGCGTCTTGACTAGTGGCTTATCAATCTTGAATTGATCGTCCAGTGCGCGAGGCAGCTTGTAATCCATCATTTTGAATATATAATAATTCAGGCCGGAGGCATCGAAGCCTCTCGTTGGAGATTGTTGCTTCGACGTATATTCCTTGCCTACCATTTCCTTCACAAGTGACACAGCGTCCATATCGTCGTAGGCAGCAGACGCGGTGCCCGCGAATGCGCCAGTCAGGAGAGCAGTCATAGCAGCGGTCATACAGACAGTTCGCAATCCTTTATGTGGAAGCAACATCATAAATCCCCCTATTGAGTGTTTATAGTTCGGCAGCTCGTATAACGCTTTCACTGCCTTTGCACTCATAGATTACCATGGGTGATTTTTGTCCCGCATTCCACAAAAAATGACTGACTTCTTATATTGCTGTTAATCCACCCAGCAGCTACACCATTTTCTATAATTTATGTGCAACATTAATGGCTTGGGCATAAATCAACGAATCATGCAAAGCCGCATGACACAAGGATATACGTAGCATATATACATATATATATCAATATAGATACACTACACCGCCTAACGCACAGGAATATATTACACCTCTTGTATAAAACCATCTATTAAAAGTACCACTATGGACGATAATGGTTTAGCGACCTGATTTTTGGAAATAATGAAAGGATATTTTACCGTTACAAGCAAAAAGTCGGAGGAATATATGTTGAAACCGTCTATTCGTTATGGTCACAGCTCGATTACACTTTCAATTCCTGCAAGCTGTTCTTGGGATACAATCAGTTATAAGCAGAGCAGTATGACGAAAGATCCCCTTACATCGAAGTCGATCATTCTGCAAGCCCTTGCTAATCCGATCGGTTCCCCGCCGCTGCATGAGCTGGCCCGCGGTATTCAGAGCGCAACTATACTCATACCCGATGGAACTCGACTGTGCCCAAGTGGAGAGCTTCTGGGACCCATTCTGGATGAATTAAATGCATCCGGTCTACCTGACGATCAGATCGAAATCATTGTCGCTCTCGGCTTTCATCGCAAGCATACCCACGAGGAGCTGCGTGAACTTGTATCGGGACCTATTTATGAGCGTGTAAGGGTGTCCAATCACTCCTGCCTTCCCGAGCACTGTGAGCTGGTTGGAACGACCCGTCTAGGTACTCCCGTTGAGATCAATCGACAAGTGGTGGCTTCCCCTCTGCGCATTGCTATCGGGAATATCGAGCCACACTCGCTGGTAGGCGTATCTGGAGGCGTTAAAGCGCTCGTTCCCGGCGTCGCATCCAAGCGCTGCATAGAGCATAATCATAGCCTGTCGTTAACCTACACAGCTGTTCCGGGCAACCTGGACAATCCTATTCATCAAGACCTCGAGGAGGCTCATCAGCTGCTGCCCATTCACTTCATCCTGAACGTTATCGTCGATCATGAGCGTCATGTGCTCGAGGCATTCGCCGGAGATGTGAAGCTCGCTCACGCAGAAGGCGCACGCAAGGCGAAGGACCGCTTCGTCTTACCTGTCAATCGTCAGTACGAGCTCGTCATCGCCTCTACGGGCGGCTATCCGAAGGATTTGCAAATGTACCAGGCACTTAAGACATTGCGGAATGCAGCTGCCTTTACGAAGCCGGGAGGAACGATCCTGCTGGCGGCACAATGTGCGGAGCTGCTGGGGAACGGTATGTTTCAATTATGGATCGATACGATGGGGACGCGCGAAGAGATGGCCGCTAAGCTGCGAGCGCAGTTTGTGCTCGGTGCGCATAAGGTGTTACATCTTCAAGAGGTGCTGGAGAAGCATGAGGTGTATTTATTGTCCGCTCTACCGCGAGCCTTGACACAGCAGCTCGGCTTTCGACCTGTGGAGCATCTCGACGATGTGCTAGAACCATTAGTGAAGCGGCATCAAGGGTCGATCGCCATCATGCCATTCGGGGCTCTCACTTATCCTGAAGGCTAGATACGCAAACGAAAAAGAGATCCTGCAGAGGATCTCTTCTACTAATAACATCTAAAATACTAAGGATGAGCCATGTAGGACTCGAACCTACGACACCCTGATTAAAAGTCAGGTGCTCTACCGACTGAGCTAATGGCTCATAAGAAATGGTGGAGGCTGATGGATTCGAACCACCGAACTCGTCAGAGAACAGATTTACAGTCTGCTGCGTTTGGCCACTTCGCTAAGCCTCCAAGGTGATA